>CAIPGJ010000968.1 GCA_903864555.1 uncultured Pseudomonadota bacterium
CGCTGCCCTCTCGAAACCGCTTACCCTTGAGGTAATTACCGAAGGTGCCCACCAGGTTGGGCGACGCACTGGTCAAGAGCCTAGCGAAGATCTTTTCCTGCTCCGAGCGGTTGTTGGCACTCAGTGTCTCCAGTGACTGCACTCGAAACGGAAAGCTGTAGAGAATCCGCAGGTCACCGCCGCCGTTAGAAGGCGGTTGCAAGTACATCACCTGGGCATTTGCGTAGACAAACGACACCTGGATGTCCTTGCCTGGCGTATCTTCACTGGGCACTGCGAACATCTGCTCGTAATCAAGAGAGACGTTGAACAAAAGACCTGGATCGTCCATCGCGCTGATCAAACCCAGGTCCTCGAGCCCTGCTGCATAGTTGCCGCGTAGTTGCTCGACGACTGCTCGCACCAGTTGCGGAAAGCCACCCAGTTCGTTGATAGCGCCGCTGACCATCGGAAATCGGCTGGCGATTTCGGCAGCAGGCGCGGAGAAACCGAGCCCGCCCCAGAACACGCGTTGGGCCCGGGCCTGCGCAAATGCGGTCGGTATCCAAAGCGCAGCAGGGAGCACGGCCACGCCAGGCGCGCGCATCAGAATTTGGCGTCGCGTAGTGCTGGTCACAACATTGATTGGCTGAGTTTCGTCTTGTCCATCTGCGGCTCAGGGATGCCGGACTGTTTGGCGACTTCGACTTGGCGGTTAATCACCTGGCATACGTTGCGTGAGTAGTGGTTGAGGTACTGACCCGTCTCAATCACGCTGCCCATATCCCCGCTGGCTAGCTTGAGCATTAATTCCCCCGTCATGGCGTAGAGTTCATTCACATTAGCTGCCTTGATCCTGTTGGACTCTGCCAGCTTAGCCTTGCTTGCCTCGTCTAATGCGGGCGCTGCGGCCATCATCTTTAGGATTTCTGCCTTGGCATCGTCGGACGCACCCACTTCGATCTTGATCAGGTTGGACTCACCCGCGGCCTCCTTGCGAAGCATCTCGCCCTTGGCCTTGATCTCGGCGATCTTGGGACCTGCGCCCAGCGCTTCCAGAGTCAATAAATCCGCGCGATTGCCCTCGCGCATCAACTGGATCGCGCGCCCATTCAAATTAGACGACCGAGCCGCCTGCTGCTGGTTCTGAAACATTTGCTGCATATCTTGGCGTATGCGCATCGTGTCCAAGCTTTGCTGACGGTTTTTCCAGTTCGGAATTTTTTCCAATGCATAGAAGATCGTCCGGTCCGCCAGTTTTACCGTGTATTTGCTTTGGGCCCGTAAGAGGTAATTAGAGAAACTATCGATGTTTTTCTCGGCGTAATCGCCAAAAAGGTAATGGCGTGCCACGAAGGTTCGTGCCAAGCCCGAATAGCTCATCTCGGCCTGCCGCAGCATTGGATTAATATTGCCGCGGTTCAAAGTCAACTGAGGGTACTGCATCATTAGCATCGCAAGCAGTGTCTGCGCCTCGGTCCGCTCGGACGGTCCGTTCTCAGGTGCGTAACCGTCACCGCCCTCGGCATAGGCTATAACCTGCGCCAACATCGGAATCGACGGATTGGCCAGATATGCGTCGGCGAGTGCCCGCACTACGTCGTCCTTGAGGTCGACTAGGTGAACACTAAATGACACTAGAGAGCCCGCGTGGGTGACGTTAATCCCGTCGGCTAACGCCTTGTCGGTGTCGGGTGTGATCTTGAAATACTTGCCAACAATCACACTGGGCTGGTCAGCCAACTGTTTTTGCTTGAACGGCTTACCGAAAAATTGCTGGCAGAACTGTCCGCCCACTACATTCGAGCCGCCACCACCAGATGATTCTCCTGCGGATGCCGCCTGCTGGCCGGCTCCGGGCTGAGCCGCCGACTCAATTTTCTTTTGCAGCATTTGTAGAAAGCCCTGGGCGTTTGACTGGGTATGAGCACCCAAAGCGCAAGAAATAGCAATAACAAGGCGGATGGTTTTCATGTCAAGTCACTCTTCGTTGGTTTTCAAATTGGAGGCTCTAGCTTTCGAAGAAGCCGGAGAAACCGCTCGGCCCGGTAAAGTCTGGACCGAGGTGCTAGGTAGCGCCGGTGCAGCTTTGATCGCAGAGGGTGCAGGTACCGGTGCAGCCGCCACCGTATTCATCGCTGTCGCAGGGGCTAGCGTAGATGCTGTTGTGAGCGAAGGTTCCACAGCCGGCCGGATCCAACTGACTTTGGCCAGGTCGTAGGTGAAAACGGTCCATGCGATTTTGGAGCAGCGAATTGGCTGGGGCTGCAAGGAGTGACCGATTATGAGTTCTCCGCTTTTGCCGCCTGCGGTCTTCAATTGCGCCATGTAGGCCGTTAGCGAATCCAGGGCTGCGTCTTCTGCCATGTCGACATACGCAGCAACCCCATCAATCACCGGCGGCTCGAGAAGTTTGCGCTGAGTGCGAAAAACGAAGTGTTCACCCGGCTTGCTCTGGATGGCCCACTGCCCTCGAGCACTCGCCTGGTATTTCAGGTCACACAGATCTGACGCGTTTGAGGTAAGTGCTGCGCCCGCCAAGCCGCACGCCACTAGGGCTTGCAGCCCCTCCCGGCGCAGGATGAAAGACGGGAACTCAGACATCAAAAATCGTCAGCGTTCTTGTTCTTTTGGATGAAATTGCGCTGATCCATCGGCGCTATGGATTGGGCGGCTGGGCCTGCAGGCGGCTGGCCCGTCGACGCAGCACCGGCCGTTGCACCACCAGCTGCCGCACCACCAGCTGCCGCACCCGCGTTGGCGCGCCCTTGCGAGCGCGCTGCTGCGGTCTGGCTCTTGCAACTCACGCCGACCTTGATGGTGACTGCGCGCTGGTTGAAGTCGACGCTGCGACCGAGCACCTGCACACCCGTGAGCATGGCCTGCGAGCTCTGAGTGCGGATCTTAGTGATCAGGCGCGCTGCGCTGTTTTTGGCATCGTTACCGCCCTGCGCATTGCTCTGCATGGAGCCCGAGGCGACCGACTGAATAGCCTGTTCGGCCTTGACTTTTTTCGAGTAGAAGTTGGCAAGCGCTGCGTTCGCTTCGGATTCAGCTTCGTCCGTGGCGTCCTGCAAGTCCGTGCCCGTATTGCCAAACAGCTTGCCCACCCCTTTGCAGGTGATGCGTTCATCACAGCTATCTTTGGCAGGCGCCATCATGCAACCCGGGAATCCGCCCAACGGGCGCTCCTCGGGGGTGTCCGTCGCTGGCGGCAAGGCTTCTTGCGCACCCACTATTCCCATGCAAGCCAGGCAGGCTAGAACAACCAGTTTCTTCAAGTTCATTTGAGCACCTCTTTCAAAAAAAGAATCATTCGTCGTCGTTATCGGTTTCGAACAGCTTGCCACCGGCCTTCTTGCCGCTGGCTACACCCCCACCCGGGGAATTGCCTTCCAGGCTGGCAAAGAAATCGCCACCGGATTCGCCAGTACGCCAAACTTGGTATTTCTTGTTCAAGACCAGCTTTTGCTCGATGGGTACCTGACCCGTGAGTCTGGCCTTGGTGATGCGAGCATCTACATAGGTGACTTCGGCGCGGCCGATATCCGAGTGGTCATAGCTTAGAAACTCGCCCGAATGCGGATCGCGCAGCGCATTGCCCATGCGCTTGACGACCAGCTTGTCGCCCAGGCTGAAGAAGTCAGAGCCCTGGGCGATCGTGATCTCGTTATCTTCGAAACCGACCAATGTTGGCGGGTACAAGGTCTGGAGCACGGCACGCGACAAACCCTTGGACAGAATGCCAACCCTGCGCGCGTTGGATGCGTCATCGCCCGCCCTGAGCGGAAAACTTTTCTTTTCCGAGAACTTTACCTGCCGGGTGGCGTAGTCGACGATCTCGAGACGACCCACCAGCGATTGCCTGCCCGAGCTGCCCCCGAGCAATTCGGCCGAGACGATCGCCAGGAAATCAGGCGCTACTTCGGAGATCAGGCGAACGCGGTCTTCGATCGCGCCGCCACCCCGGGCGATTCGCTGCATCTGGTCTGCGATCGCCTCGTTGTTCTTGCGGTCCATAATGGCAAACTTGCGGCTTGTGGTTAGTTGCTGGACGACCTCTTCGGCCATGGCCGCCGTATACTTCGGATCTCCGCTGCGCGAAGGCACCACCGCCAGCTTCATCCTTTCGAGTTGCTCTGAGCGATTGAGCACCGCGACGCTGACCGATACCGAAGCCGAGAAGCCGCCTCCGCTGGCGGGCTCCAGGGATATCTTGCGCCAGGACTTGACCACACCCTGGGTGAGACGAGCGATGTCTTTTTCAATCGTGCGCTCTCCGCTCGTGCCCGCATCGCTCGAGGTGGAGGTGGACTTGACTCGTATCGACGAGGCGATGGCCTCGCCATTGACTTGAGCCACGCCGTTGATCACCGCGCTGGTCATGGCCTCGGCTTCGGTCTTGCCAAAGCCGTTGGCCGTCACGGAGACGATCGTGATCTGCTGGGCGCCCGCGAGCGTGGTGGCAGCCGCCAGCACCAAGCAGCAGGCCGAACGCAAGATCGAGGCCAGGATAGATGACACAGCTTGCTGTTCGCTTGTTTACTGCA
>CAIPGJ010000969.1 GCA_903864555.1 uncultured Pseudomonadota bacterium
GCAGTGGCAGTGACAGTGGCCGTGGCGGCTTCGCTGCGGCCGTGAGGAGGCGGCATCCCTGATGCCGCGCTTCCTGTGTTGCCCTGGTGACTGGCGATGGCCAGGGGCGGTTGCCGACCTTAGTGGTCCACACCCTGGCTGCGCAGGTAGTCCTCGTAATTGCCCTGGTAGTTGTTCAGTGTCGCCGGCTCGCCTTTTTCGCCGGGTTTCAGTTCGAAGATGCGTGTGGCAAGCGAGGACACGAACTCGCGGTCATGCGAGACGAAGATCAGCGTGCCCTTGAACTTGTCGAGCGCGGTGTTGAGCGACTCGATGGATTCCATGTCCAGGTGGTTGGTCGGCTCGTCCAGCAGTAGTACGTTATGCATCTGCAGCATGAGCTTGCCGAAGACCATGCGCTGTTCCTCGCCGCCGGAAATCACCTTCACGGATTTCTTCGTGTCATCCCCGGAAAACAGCAGCCGGCCCAGGGTGGCGCGCACGATCTGGTCGTCCTGGCCGGTGCGGCGCCAGTGGGTCAGCCAGTCGTTGAGCGGCATGTCATCGGGGAAGTCGGTGGCGTGGTCCTGGGCGCAGTAGCCGGGGTTGGCCTTGTCGGTCCATTTCACCGTGCCTGAATCGGGCGCGAGACCGCCCAGCGCCTCGGGCAGCAGTGAACGCAGCAGCGTGGTCTTGCCCGCGCCGTTGGGGCCGATGATGGCGATGCGGTCACCGGCATTGATGGTGAGGCTGAACGGCTTGAACAGCGGCGAGCCATAGCCCTTGGTGAGGCTTTTCACTTCGACGGCCTGGCGGTGCAGCTTCTCCTTTTCGTCGTAGTCGAAGCGGATATAGGGGTACTGGCGGCTGGAGGGTTTGACGTCCTCGATCTTGATCTTCTCGATCTGGCGCGCGCGCGAGGTGGCCTGGCGCGCCTTGGACTTGTTGGCCGAGAAGCGGCGCACGAACTCCTGCAGTTCGGCGACCTTGTCCTTGGCCTTGGCGTTGGCGGAGAGCTTCTGCGCCTGCACCTGGGTGGAGGCGAGCATGTAGTCGTCGTAGTTGCCCGGGTATACGCGCAGTTGGCCGTAGTCGAGGTCGGCCACGTGGGTGCAGACGCTGTTCAGGAAGTGGCGGTCGTGGGAGATGATGATGATGGTGCTCTGGCGGGTGTTGAGGATGTCCTCCAGCCAGCGGATGCTGTTGATGTCCAGGTTGTTGGTCGGCTCATCGAGCAGCAGGATGTCCGGGTCTCCGAACAGGGCCTGCGCCAGCAGCACGCGCAGCTTCCAGCCCGGGGCGACGGCGCTCATCGGGCCGTCGTGCTGGTCCTGGGGCACGCCCAGGCCGAGCAGCAGCTCGCCGGCGCGTGCTTCGGCGGTGTAGCCGCCGTATTCGGCGAACCTGGTCTCCAGGTCGGCCGCCTTCATGTAGTCGTCTTCGCTGGCGTTCTCGTTGGCGTAAATGGCGTCGCGTTCGCACATGGCGGCCCACATCTGCTCGTGGCCCATGATCACCACGCTGAGCACGCGCTGCTCTTCGTAGGCGAACTGGTCCTGGCGCAGTTTGCCCAGGCGCTCGCTGGAGTCGATGGCCACCGAGCCGCCGCTGGGCTCCAGGTCGCCGCCGAGGATTTTCATGAAAGTGGACTTGCCGCAGCCGTTGGCCCCGATCAGGCCGTAACGGTTGCCGCCGCCGAATTTCACATTGACGTTGTCGAACAGCGGCTTGCCGCTGAAATGGATGGATATGCCGGAGGTGACGATCAAGGGGGTACCGGAGAAAGGGCGCTGCCACCGCAGGGAGTGTGGAGGGCGCGGGTTGCTTGGAGGACGCCATGCCTGCCGATGCCGGCTCGGGTCCGCGAAAGACGCGCACCTTACACCATTGCGGTCCTCTAGCCAAGCGTAAGATGTTGAAGCACAGCAGGAAAATGGCAAAAATCAGGATGCGGGAGAGGCCCCGGGGCAGTGCCTCTGGATGGGTGAGCGACGCGGCTTTGTCTGCAGTGCCGCTCCGCCAGGGGCTGGTTCAGGTCACCGGGGGAGAGGTGCAACGAGAGTCCGCGCCGCCTGCGACACCCCCGCGCGGCACGACAAGGTCGCGCCAGGGTCGCACAGCCGGCTCGAACTGCCCCGGGTGTGTGCCGTGACCGTAAAGCCCAACAACCGCCGCAACCGCC
>CAIPGJ010000970.1 GCA_903864555.1 uncultured Pseudomonadota bacterium
GACTTCCTGGTTGACGTGGAAGAAGTAGTCACTGGTGTGGCGTTCGATCTGCTTCAGGTAGAAGCGCACGATGTCGACGCTGATTTCCGGAAATGAATCCACGTTGGCGGACAGGCTGAAATGCTTCGCCGGCATATCCACGCAGGCCCAGCCGGAACGGATCTTGATCGTGCCCGGGCGCTGCGGCTCGCCTTCCAGGCAGACCGCCTCATGCCCGAGGGCGCTGATCAGAAAAAAACCTGACAGCAGGTTGGTCACCGGCAGGTCGAACAGGGTGACATCACGGCGCCCGAGCAGGCACAGGTAGTAGGCGACAAAGCCCAGTCCGCCGCCGTACTCGCAGATGCGGTCGGCCGGACGCGTGAGGTCACGGATGCGGCCTGCGACATACAAGCCGTTGAGGTGGCGGTAATGCAGCAGGCCCTCCTCGAGCGCCAGACCTGCGACGGGAATGATCCCTCCCGGGGGCACGATGTTGATGCGAAAGTGGTCGGCCACGGCATCGGCCACGGCCTGGGGCTGCAGGCGGATGTTGTGCCCCCAGTTGCCGGCACTGCCCTGTTCCGGATCCTCCGCAGGCAGTACGCCGACCGCCTCGGCCAGGCACAGCAACTTGTCGAAGTAACTGTAGGCCACCGCCTTCTCGTCGCCAGCATGCCAGTGACTGTAGCCGTCCACCCCGGTGGTGAGGCCGCCGAACCAGGTGTAATCGCCGCCGAAGCCCGACAGCCATTGCGCCAGCTGCGCGGCATCCCCGCGCTCGATGCAGTCGTGCATCTGGGCAAAGTTGCCGGCCACGATGCCGGTCCACAGGTCCGGGGTATTGCCTGCGGCGGCGGCTGGAGTGCGTGCCCGGGCCGCCTTGAACGCCGGTATCAGGCGTGCCGCAATCGCCACTTTCTCCGGGGTGCACGGCGCCTCGGCGCGGCCGAACGGGAGGTGCAGCGCCTGCAGGACCGTGGCGTCGGTCGGGTGCAGCATGGCATGGCTGTAGCTGTCGGACATGTATCCTCGGGGGGGCCTGGAACGTTGCCAGTCGGGCCAAACGCAGCACCGGCAGAAACGGGGGGGAGCGGAGATGGGCCTCGGGCCCCTGATGCCCCCCCGGATTGCCCTTATTATGCAACGGACTTCCAGCTTATCCCCCCTGCCGGCGGGCAGGCAGCGCAACGCCAATCCGCATATCATGCATGGCAATCACGAACCCTAAAGGAGGCAGCATGGCCGGCAACAATGACGCATTGATCGAATGGGCCTATCAGGAACTTTTCGGCTCGCCCACGGGCAAGGACGTGCTGGAGGCCTTTCCCGGACTCTCCGTGCAGGATGCGCACCGCGCCCGGGCCGCCGTGGTGGCGCGCCGTGTGGCCGCCGGTGACGCGCTGGCCGGTTACAAGATCGCCAGCGGCTGGAGCGGCATCCCCTCGAAGGATGCACGCGTCGAACCCGTGGTGCAAAGCCTGATGCGTTCCGGCGTGATCATGCAGGCGGGCAAGTACGCCTTCGCCGGCGCCGCCAAGGTGGGCGTCGAGGCGGAATGTGCAGTGCTGCTGGGCCGGGACCTGCAGGGACCGGGCGTCACAGTCACCGACGCACTGGCTGCGGTGGAGGGCTATTTCCCGGCCATCGAAATCGTGCCGCAGGGCGGTGGCCCGCGCAACGTGCCCTACCGTACCCTGACCGGCAAGTTCACCGGCGGCATCGTGCTGGGCGCGCAGCTCACCTCCAAGCACGGCCTGGACATCGGCCTGGAAGGCGCGGTGATCCGCGTCAACGGCGTGCCACTGGCCACCGGCACCACCGTCAACATCATGGGCAGCCCGCTGGTGGCCGTGGCCGAGATCGCCAATCGCCTGGGCGAAGCGGGCCTCGGCCTCAAGGCCGGCATGGTGCTGATGACCGGCACCATCACCGGCATGACCCCGGTGGCCATCGGCGATTACGTCGAGGCTGCCTTCTCGCGCCTGGGCA
>CAIPGJ010000971.1 GCA_903864555.1 uncultured Pseudomonadota bacterium
CTCGGCCGTAGCTGTGCGGAAACCCTGCAGGCGGTCCGGGGTGATCGGATCGGCAGCGGGAAGCGCAATCGTCATGGGATTACGATGTTCATTGTTGACCCGGAACTCGTAATGCAGATGGGGTCCGGTGGCCCATCCGGTCTGGCCGACATTGCCGATGGTGTCACCCTGCGATATCCGGGTGCCTGTCCTGATGCCCTTGGCAAACCCGCTGAGGTGTGCGTACCACGTGGTCATGCCGTTGCCATGGCGAAGGACCACGACATTGCCGTAACCGCCCTGGGCCCCGGCAAAGTCCACCACGCCGTCACTGGTCGCCCTGACCCGTGTTCCGGAAGGCGCGCCATAATCGACGCCCTTGTGTGCACGCCATTGCTGGAGGATGGGATGGAAACGCATGGAAAAGCCGGAGGTGACCCGCGAGAATTCCAGCGGGGAGCGCAGGAAGGCCTTGCGCAGGTTCTTGCCTTCGGGTGTGTAGTACCCCCCCTTGCTGCCGGGTTCCTGGTACCACACGGCACGGAAAACGCGCTGCTGATTGGTGAACTCGGCGGCAAGCAGACGTCCCGGCCGTACCGTTCGCCCCTGATGCCCGAGCATTTCATAGACAACGGTAAAGTGGTCGCCCTTGCGCAGGTCTCTGTGGAAGTCGATGTCGCCGGCAAATAGCTCGGCAAGCTGCATGGCGATGGCATCGGGAATGTTGGCGTCGTCGGTCGCGGCAAACAGGGACGAGCGTATCTCGCCTGACTTCATCTGCACCACGGGCGACAGCCCGGCCCCTTCCTCGCTGACTGCGAACGAGGATCCTTGCGGATGAATGGAAACAATCTGGTCGCGCGGCGATAGGAAGGACAGGGCGAGCAATTCACCTTCCTCCGACGTCTTTGCCTGCACTGCCATGCCGGGGCGCAGGTTGCGGAGCGACGATGTGGCCTGGGGGGAGACCAGCAGGCGCCGGGTGTCCTGTTCATCCACGCCGAGCCGATCCAGCAGTGAGGAGAGCGTGTCACCACGCTGATAGCGCTCCTCGTGGACATACTCCGTGGCGGGGGTTGCAAGGCGTTCTATCCGGGGGCTGAGGGTACGATCGATCGGCAACATCACCAGCGGGGCTGGTGCTTCGGGGACCGTGCCAAAGGCTGTCACCACAGCGAAGAATGAGGCCGCAGCCACACCCATGCCGAAGCGCAGGCCGCGTCGGTGGAAAAGGGTTTGCGCTAGAATGCGCGGCTCACGTTCGTTCATGTCTATCCAGCTGAGCGACAAAAGATGAAGTGTAACAAAAACAAAGGCATGTTCAAGAAAAGCTGAGTTCGGCCCGCCAGGCGGCCGAACCGCCCATTTCACGGAAAAAATCCATGGCGGACGTCCAGGAACAACTCAGGATCATCAAGCGAGGCTGCGATGAACTCCTGGTTGAGACCGAACTGATTGAGAAACTCAAGTCTGGCCGCCCCTTGCGTATAAAGCTCGGCATGGATCCCACGGCCCCCGACCTCCATCTGGGCCATACCGTCGTGATCAACAAGCTGCGCCAGTTTCAGGAATTGGGCCATCACGTCCAGTTCCTGATTGGCGATTTCACCGGCATGATCGGGGATCCGACCGGAAAAAATGCCACCCGACCACCGTTGACAAGAGAGCAAGTTGCTGATAATGCTGCAACTTATCGGGAACAGGTGTTCAAGATTCTCGATCCAGTCCGCACCGAGGTCCTGTTCAACTCAACCTGGTGCGATCAACTGGGATCAGCCGGGATGATACGGCTTGCATCGACCTACACCGTCGCTCGTATGCTCGAGCGAGACGACTTCGGCAAGCGTTACAAGTCCAACCAGCCCATCGCCATCCATGAGTTCCTGTATCCCCTCATGCAGGGTTACGACTCGGTGGCTATGAAAAGCGATGTGGAACTCGGGGGTACTGACCAGAAATTCAACCTTCTGGTCGGTCGGGAATTGCAGCGCCACCATGGTCAGCCGGGGCAATGCATCCTCACCATGCCCCTGCTGGAGGGGCTGGATGGCGTCAACAAGATGTCCAAGTCGTTGGGTAACTATGTCGGCATCAGCGAGCCTGCCGAAACCATATTCGGCAAGCTGATGTCCATCTCCGACGAACTCATGTGGCGTTACCTGGAACTGCTTTCCTTCGAGTCGCTCGATACCCTGGCCGGCTGGAAAGCCGAGGTGGCCGGCGGTCGCAACCCGCGGGACATCAAGGTGCAACTCGCCAAGGAAATCGTCGCCCGCTTCCATTCCGCCGAGGCGGCCGAGCGGGCAGAGACCGACTTCAATGCCCGTTTCCGGCAGGGTGCCATGCCCGAGGACATGCCCGAAGTGCTGGTTGAAACGGGAGGGCAGGCCATGGCCATCGCTGCCGTACTCAAGGCTGCCGGACTCAATGCCAGTACGTCCGAGGCGATGCGCATGATCGATCAGGGTGGTGTCCGCATGGATGGCGAGCGGGTCAGCGACAAGGCTCTCAAGCTTGCCCCGGGGACGATCATGGTTTTACAGGTGGGCAAACGCAAGTTCGCCAAAGTGACTCTGACCCAGTGAACGATCCCGCGGGACGCGCAGATTGCGTCCCGTTCCGCTTTGATGCTATCTCTCCGGCATGCCCATGCTGACGCGGCCTGATCTGACTGAACCCTCTGAATCCACGACGACCGAACCGGTGGTCAGTCTGCGGGGCGTGTCCAAGGTTTTTCCGAACGGCACCATGGCGCTGGCTCCTGTCGACCTGTCTGTCTTCGAAGGCGAATTCCTTACCCTGCTGGGCCCTTCCGGATGCGGCAAGAGCACCCTGCTGCGACTGGTCGCCGGATTGCTGAATCCGGGTGAAGGCAAGGTGCAGTGCCGGGCCGGAAAAATCGGATTCGTGTTTCAGGAACCAACGCTCATGCCCTGGGCCAGGGTACGGGACAATGTGCGCCTGCCACTGGAACTCTCCGGACAGGTCATGGACGACGTGGAGCGACGGGTGGATGCGGCGCTTGCCGCAGTCGGCCTCACGGATTTTGCCGGACACCGGCCCAGGGAGCTTTCGGGCGGCATGCGTATGCGTGCATCCATCGCCCGCGCCCTGGTCGACGAACCCTCGCTCCTGCTCATGGATGAGCCATTCGGTGCGCTGGACGAGATCACCCGCAACCGGCTGGATGCCGATCTGCTTGCGGTGTGCCAGGCGCGCCGTCTGACAGTCCTGTTTGTCACCCACAGCATCCACGAAGCCGTTTTCCTGTCGAGCCGCGTCCTGGTCATGTCGCCGCGACCGGGGCGCGTGCTGGCAGACCTGCGCATGGCCGAGCCGTATCCACGTGGCGATGACTTTCGCACCAGCGCCCGCTTCGCCGAAACCACCCGGGACCTCATGCAGGTGCTCACGCAAGGCTCGGGGGGCGGCTTGTGAGCGGCTTCGCAGGGGCCTTGCGATTGACAGCCCCGGCGCTGGTCGGGGTGCTATTCCTTGTCATCTGGCAGGGACTGGTCGGCTTTCTGGAGATTCCTGTCTATGTCCTGCCATCCCCGCTGCGGGTGGCGCAGGCGTTGGTGGAGGACCGCGAGTTGCTCCTGGGTTCCCTGTTGATCACATTGAAAATTGCCGTGGCCGCCTTCGTGCTGGCCGTGGTCCTGGGCGTGCTGGCCGCCTTCGTTTTCGTGCAGAGCCGCTGGCTGGAACTGTCCCTGTTTCCCTATGCCGTGCTGCTGCAGGTCACCCCGGTCGTCGCCATCGCACCGCTCATCATCATCTGGGTGGACAACATGCAGTTGGCGCTGGTGATTTGCGCCACCATCGTGGCGGTGTTTCCCGTGATATCCAACACCACATTGGGATTGCGTAGTGTTGATACTGGCCTGCTGGACCTGTTTCGCCTCTACAAGGCGGGACGCTGGCAGGTGCTGATGCGTCTGCGTGTCCCGAGTGCCCTGCCGCATTTCTTCGGGGGCATGCGCATTGCCTCCGGCCTTGCCCTGATCGGCGCAGTGGTTTCCGAATTCATAGCCGGCACCGGTGGCAATGCCGGCGGGCTCGCCTATCAGATCCTGATCGCCGGGTTCCAGCTGAACATTCCGCGCCTGTTCGCAGCGCTGTTTCTCATCGCCTTGACGGGCGTGCTGTTGTTCATGGCCATGGTCTGGCTGTCGCGCCTGTCGCTGCGGCACTGGCACGAAAGCGAAATCTCCGCCGAGGCCTGAAGCCCGCGAGCTGCCGCGTCGGCTCTGGCACAATCTGCGCACCGCTTTCCGGAGACTTGCATGAAATCCATACTCTGTGCTGCCCTGACCTCCCTGGGTATGTTGCTGGCGCTTGGTGGCCATCCGGTGCGGGCACAGTCGCCGGACAAGCTGGTGTTTGGAACCAACTGGTATCCGGAGGCGGAGCATGGGGGGTTCTATCAGGCGATTGCCGAGGGCATCTATCGCAAGCACGGGCTTGAGGTGAGCATCAGGCCGGGCGGGCCGCAGATCAATGGACTGCAATTGCTGCTGGCCGGCCAGATCGACCTGTTCATGGGCTACGACACCCAGAGCATCAAGGTGCTCGAGCAGGATCTTCCCTTGGTGACTGTGGCCGCCACCTTTCAGAAGGACCCCACCGTCATCATTTCCCACCCAGGTGTCACCCGCCTGGAGGAACTCAAGGGACGTCCCATCGCCATAGGCTCGGTCAGCGACAACACGTTCTGGCCGTGGCTCAAGGCTCGCTATGGCTATGAGGATGCACAGAAGCGGCCCTATGCCTTCAGTGTCCAGCCTTTTCTTGCCGACAAACGCTTGTCGCAGCAGGGATATCTCACTTCCGAACCCTATTCGATAGAGAAGGCTGGCGTGAAACCGGCAGTTTTTCTGCTCGCTGACCAGGGCTATCCGCCCTATGCCGAGACCGTCGTGGTGACCCGGGCGATGCTGGCCAAGCGCCGCGATGCCGTCCGGCGTTTCGTGCTGGCCAGTGCCGAGGGCTGGAAGCGCTATCTGGCCAACCCGGAGCCGGGAAACCGTCTGATCAAGAAAGACAATCCGCAGATGGAAGATGACCTGATTGCCTTCGGTATCCGTCGCATGAAGGAATTCGGCATTGTCACCGGAGGGGATGCCGCCAGCCAGGGGATCATGACCATGACGGACGCCCGCTGGAAGAGGACTTTCGATTTCATGGTGACCGCTGGACTGGTCAAACCCGGCGTTGACTATCGCAAGGCCTATACGCTGGATCTGGTGCGCGACATCCGCGTACTGCCCTGACGACTGCCTCGACGCGTCGCAAGGCCGACCTGCAGGCGTGACAGGATCAGCCCGGCGGGGCTGCCTGCACCGCAGGTTCGGGCGTGCCCACCGGCATGCCCGGGGTGACCAGCGAGCGGCGCACCATGTCGATGTGCTGGCGCAGGGTATAGACATCGGCACTGAAGGCAATGGGCAGGGTTCTTGAGTAGACGCGGCGCTCGAGGTCTTCCAGCCGGGCCAGAAAGTCGGCGGTGCGCTTGGCATCCATGTCCTGCTTCAATTCCAGTTCGAGCATCTTCAACTCGCCATACCAGCGGTAAATGCGTGAGCGGATGCGCCAGGTGTAAAGCACCGGAGCCAGCTTGACCGCAGGAATCAGCACTGCGATGAGGGGCACCAGGA
The DNA here is from genome assembly GCA_903864555.1 of uncultured Pseudomonadota bacterium. The sequence goes on from CAIPGJ010000971.1 coordinate 5,637, forward strand.
GAACGACGATGCGGTCAATCAGCACTGCTGCCCAGAACGGCAGGTAGCGCTGAAGGAAAGACGGACCGGACTTGTAATAGCGCGCCGCTTCCTTCGAGACTTCGAAATCCTGTTCCCGCAGCGCCGGGAACTCCCCCGCCCTCTGGAACACCCCCGACTTGCCATGCACCTCGGTCATGGCCTGTATCAGCAGGCTGGCCAGGGCAGGGTGCAGGTCCTCCTTCACCAGCACGTTGGCCGTTGGTGCCAGCAAAGTCACTTCGCGGTCCGGAATGTTGCGAACCAGGTTGATGCCGCCTTCCGGAAGTTTGACGGCCGAAAGAAAGGGAAAGGCCTTGGTATAGGCATGGGCGCGATCAAAACTGAGCAAGCGGACGTTCTTGTCGTTGAGCAGCGAGTGGATGGCTGGCGATTCGGGCGGACCGATCAACAGGGCAACATCGATCCGGCCGCTGCGCAGTGCCTTGGCCGCGGCTTCGCCGCCATGATCGAACAGCCGGGTTGGCGGCCCCCATGCCTGGTTCACCAGCAGCAATTGCGTTGCCAGCCTGCGCGTGCCGCTGCCCTGGGGGCCGATGGCAATGCGCCGACCACGCAGCAGGCGCAACTGGTCTTCCATGACCTGTCCCCGGTAGAAGATCCACACCGGCTCGAAGTACACGCTGCCCAGGGTCACCAGTCCTGGATAGTCCTCGGAAGCGCCACTGCCTGCCTGGACGAACCCGGCTTCGATTTCGGAACTGGGGTCGGCGAGTTGTTCCAGGTTGGCCACCGATCCTGCCGAGGGCTTCAAATCCAGTCGGACGCCATTGCGCGCGAGGATCTCCTGGTAGCGCAGTGCATAGGCATGATAGGCCCCGTCTACGGCGCCCGTGGTGAGGGCAAAGTGCGAGGGCGGCGCCGGCTTGACGAACTGATAGGCAAACCAGAAGGCGCCCAGGACCAGCAGCATCAGCGGCCAGCCTGCGACAACGGCGTCCCGTATGGAAAAGCGGGACAGGTGCAGGCGCGAGAACTGCAATTTGGCGAGCGGTTTCATGGTTGTAACAATAACCCGATTCAATCCCGGCTGCAGGCGCCAAGGCCTTTGATCCGCTACCATTCATCCCATGAACGCACCAACATCCGCATCCCCCCTGGTTGTCCGCCTGGCAATCCTGGTCGCCACCTTGCTGCTGACGGCGTGCATGCATTTGCCCGAGGAAAGTCGAATTGCCCTGCCGGAGGTGCCCCAACTGGGGCGGTTCTCGCAGGCCCGGCCGGGTGATGAACTCCCCGGGGGATGGCGCCTTTGGACCCTGTCACGCTTCAAGAAACCAACCGATTACGCGCTGGTGAAGGATGGCGGGCACACCGTGGTGCAGGCACGATCCGAAGCATCGGCCTCGGGGCTGGTCCATGACGTCAAGGTCAATCCGCGCGAGTTTCCCATCCTGTCCTGGCGCTGGAAGGTGGATGGGTTGATACCGGGGGCTGACAATACCGCCAGCGATAGCGAGGACGCACCAGTACGGGTGATTGTGGCCTTCGAGGGCGACGTGTCGAAGCTGGATTTCGAGGAGCGGATATTTGCCACGCGCCTGCGCCTGCTCACCGGGCATCAGATGCCCTATGCCACGCTCATGTACATCTGGGAGAACAAGGCCGCAGTGGGGACGGTGATCGAGAGCCGGCATACTTCGAGGGTACGCATGATTGTCGCCGACAGCGGCAGCGGCCGTCTCGGTGCCTGGCAGGATGAAGCGCGCAATGTCTACGAGGATTACCGGCGTGCGTTTGGTGAGGAGCCGCCGATGATCAAGTCGATAGCCATCATGACCGATACTGACAACACCGGTGAGCAGGCCCACGCCTTGTACGGTGATATCGCCTTTCTGCGGACCTACCCTTCAAATCCATCGACGATGCTGGACTGAGTATTGTCTTTACGGCATTCTTGACTTTCATCCAGATTCATTCCCATGGTGTCGTGCAATGTCCTCCCTCAATGATCTGCAGGCTCTGGGCCAGTCCGTCTGGCTCGATTTCATCAGCCGGGACCTGATTGAATCCGGAGCGCTCGCTTCGCTGGTGCAATCCGGGCTGGGCGGACTCACCTCGAATCCGGCCATTTTCGAGAAGGCCATAGGTCAGGGGGCCGTGTACGCCAATGAGATGGCAAGGCACGCGCGCGCCGGACTGGACACCAAGGGCATCTACGAACAACTGGCGATTCGTGACATTCGTGATGCCGCCGATGCGCTGCGGCCGGTCTATGACCGTACTGCAGCCGCCGACGGCTACGCGAGCCTCGAGGTTTCGCCGGAACTCGCGCTGGATACCGCCGGGACACTGGCCGAGGCCCGCCGTCTCTGGCAGGAAGTTGACCGTCCCAACCTGATGATCAAGGTGCCCGGGACCGAGCAGGGCATGCCGGCCATACGCGAGCTCATCGCCGATGGCATCAATGTCAACGTCACCTTGCTTTTCTCGCAGTCGGCCTATGAGGCTGTGGCCGACGCCTATGTTGCGGGTCTGGAGCAGCGGCTTGCCCGCAAGCAGGGGCTGGGCAGGCTGGCGAGCGTGGCCAGTTTCTTCATCAGCCGGATTGATTCGGCCGTGGATGGACTGCTGGACCGGAAGCTGGCAGCGGCTGCACCACAGGACCAGGCGCTGCTTGCAGCGCTGAAGGGCAAGGTTGCCATTGCCAATGCGCGCATGGCCTATCGGCATTACCAGTCACTGTGCGGATCAGCGCGCTGGCGCAGGCTGGCCGCGGAAGGAGCGCGACCACAACGCCTGCTCTGGGCCAGCACCAGCAGCAAGAATCCCGCTTACCGGGATGTGATGTATGTCGAAGAACTGATCGGGCCGGATACGGTCAATACGCTGCCACCGGCGACGCTGGAGGCCTTTCTGGATCATGGGCAGGCGCGAACTTCGATTACGGCTGAGGTGGATGCTGCACAGCGCGTACTGGCCGATCTGCAGGCACAGGGCATTTCCCTGGACAGCGTGACGGCGGACCTTCTGCGCGATGGCATCCGCCAGTTCGCCGAGTCCTTCGAAAAACTGCTGGCCGCGGTGGCACAGCAAGCAAAAGTTTAGAAGGGCCTGATAATAATTCGGCTGCAGATCTGCTAATGGCCGTGTAGAGGATGCGAATTCGATAATATTGGCCAGCTCACGCCGCCCACACGCCGCCAGTCTCCGTGGCAGTTCCTTCGGCAACCAGTTTGAGCATGTGGGCATGCAGGGAACGCTTGGCGACCGGGTGGACCTTGGGTGGCACATCGTCGTAGGCCTGTGTCACCAGTTCATCCAGCGTTGCCTTCCCGAGTTTGCGCAGGGCCGCCAGTATCTTGGCCTCGCGCTGCAAGCGGTGCTGGATGATGCGTTCAATGGCTTCCTTGGGATGGTCGATCAGGAAACCGTGGCCCGGGGCGATCCATTCAATGGCCTCGGTCTGCACATTGCGCAGGGAATCCAGATAGGCCAGCATGTCACCGTCCGGGGGGCCGATCACCACGGTGGAGCCCTGCATGACATGGTCGCCGGTGAACAGGAGTTTCTCCTCCTCCAGCAGGTAACACACCTGATTGGAGGCATGGCCGGGTGTGTGGATGACCCGCAATGTGCAGTCACCCAGCTGGATGCGTTCCCCATGCACGGGAATCCGGTCCGGACGGAAATCGCGGTCCTGGTTGCCGTGCTGTGGCGCCGGCATGCCGATGATCTCCGCGCCGGTCTGATCCTTCAGTGCCGAGGTGGCCGGCGAGTGGTCGTTGTGCGTGTGCGTGGTGATGAGCCAGCGTATGCGTCCCTTTCCGCTGGTTCCGCGCGCTTCGTCCATCAGTGCGCGAATGTGCATGTCGATAATCGGGCCCGGGTCGACAATGGCGATGTCGTCGCCGCTTTCGATGAGATAGCTGTTGGTACCGGGGCCGGTCATGAAGCCCGGATTGGCGGCGGTCAGCCGGCGCACACGCGGTGACAG
>CAIPGJ010000972.1 GCA_903864555.1 uncultured Pseudomonadota bacterium
TGAATGTGAACAGACCCTAGTCTGTCAGCTTGGCATTGGTACTCTTTGCAATATCGGAAAAAAGCTTGGCTTCAGCCGCCAGTCTTTTTGCAGCCATATCCGGCGTGTTGTTGACAATGTCAACACCAAGCTTCTCATAGCCTGCGATCACGCCCGGCTGCCTCAGTGCCTGGGATGCAGCGGAATACAGTCTGTCTAACGCCACTGTCGGCACGCCAACCGGTGTATTCAGCGAATAGGCAGTGCCTTTGATCTGCGTATATCCCAACTCAGCAAGAGTGGGCACATCCATGTAGGGGGCGCGGCGCTGGCTCCCAGTAACAGCCATGAACTGGTACTTGTCACGCAGGCTGCTGGCCTGGGCCACCGTCACAAATCCCAAATGCACGTCGGCATTGGCGAGCGCCACCATATAAGCCGATCCTGAACTGTTATAGGGAATATAGTTGGCCTTGACGCCCAGCGCGCGCAGCAGTTCCAGCATATAGAGATACAGACTGGAGGCCGATGTGCCGAAGTTGAGCTTGCCTGGATTGGCCTGCGCATACCCCACCAACTCCTTCACCGTCTTCCAGCTCTGCCCCTTGGGTGATGCAAAAAGAAGACGCGCCTCACCAATGTCCAGAATGGGCGGTAAGTCCTTGAGAGGGTCAAACTGAAGGTCTTTCATGATCAGCGGCAGGCTGGTCATGCTGCCCACCGACACGGCTGCGATCACATACCCGTCGTTCGGCACCTGCTTGGCGACATAGGTGTAGGCGATGGTCTGGTTGCCGCCGGTCTTGTTCTCCACAATCACTGTCTGACCGAGGGACTTGGTCATTTCAGCGGCGATCAGCCGCACTGCTGTATCAATCGAGCCGCCAGCTGCGCTGGCGGAAACAATCCGCACTGTCTTGTTAGGAAATTCCTGAGCCAACACGGGCTGCAGCGTTACGCTCACCAACCCTACCAAAATACCCCCCAGCCTCCACTTCATTCGGGCTTTCTGCATGATTCCTCCATTGTCAACTGTTGGAATAGCTTCTGGACTGCTTTTAGGTCAATCGTGATTCGCAGGACCGGTCAAAAGCCATGATGGTCTCGCCGTTACGGATGCGTCGGGCCCACCCCGGATCCGAAAGCAGTGAGCGGCCCGAACCCACCAAATCGAAGTCGCCACGCCGGAAGCGGCGCATCACTTCCGGCAGATTGTTGTGCGCGCTAGCGGCGGCGATGGCCGTGCGATTGCTGGCATGCTCAGGAGCATCGAAATGCAGTCCGATACCCCCGATAGTCATGGTTGGCTTTCCGGTCACTTTTTTAGCCCAACCGGCGAGATTGAGATCCGAGTCTTCGAAGGTCGCACGCTCCACGCGGCGTTGGCTGGCATCGAATAGATCTACGCCGGCATCAGCCAGTGGAACGAGGATTTCCTCCAACTCTTTGGGATTGAGCACCAGATTGTTATGGTAGTCCTGCTGCTTGTGCTGCGAAAAACGGAACATGATGGGCATGTACGCCCCGACTTCCCGACGCACAGCTCGGATTACCTCAACCGCAAAACGGGTACGGCCGACGTGATCGCCGCCGTAACGATCGGAGCGCTTGTTGGTCTCGCGCCACAGAAAGTTGTCGATCAGATAGCCATGGCCGCCATGCAATGCGATACCGTCGAAGCCGACGCCCTTGGCGCTGCGTGCGGCAAAGACGAAAGCGGCCACGATGTCCTCCACCTCCCGTTCAGTGAGAGATTCACCGGGCACCATCAGTTCCTTGAGCAGTTCAGGCTGTATGGAATGCTTCCCGACCGTCCCGATGGTGCCCGAGGGCCGCGCATTCGGATAATCCGGATAACGAGAAATCTTCGCGTTACGCAGTACCCCCATGTGCCACAGCTGGGGGAAAATTTTGCCTCCCACTCGATGCACCTCATCAACCACACGCTTCCAGCCGGCTAGCGGCGCATCCCCATGCATCGCAGGAATGCCGGGCCGATCCACCGCAGCGCGATGGTCCACCCCCACGCCTTCGGTGACGATCAGGCCCACGTCGGCTTCTGCACGCCGGCGATAATAGGCGGCCACATCCTCTCCGGGCACCCCCTCGGGTGAGAACATACGGGTCATCGGTGACATCACGATGCGCGTACGCAAGGTGACCGAGTTGATCGTGAAGGGCTCGAACAACGCCGCGACTTCGGGATTCATCAGCTGGGTTCTCCTTGCATCGGATCCGCCAACGCAGCCTCGTTGCGCAACACCATCAGGGCATCTACGGCCACAACGCCTGCACCTGGCCCACCCACAATAACCGGATTGACATCGACTTCATCAAAATTTTCCCCGGTCTGCTCCAGCAGCCCGGCAATGAGCAGTACCACCTTGATCAAGGCTTCGTGATCGATGGCCTGTCCCTGCAGTACCGGCAGACGCTTCAGCAAACGCGCCGCTTGCCGGCGCGTAAGTGGCAGCGTGCAGAAAGCGGCGTCGCTTCGGCTATCCACGTCGGCACCACCGGCGCCTACGGCCATGACCAGACCCAGTTCCGGATCGCGCACCGCGCCAATGATCATTTCGACACCTGCGGGCGCCATACGCTGCACCAGGATGCGTGCGTCACCGAGCCCCTCAGCCACAGCCTGAATGCGCGCCCAAGCCGCGCGCACTGCATCCGCATCGCTGAGACCGAGCAGCACCCCGTGGCCCACGCCACGGTGCAGCATTCGTTGCGAAAGCAGCTTGAGCGCCACGGGGTAGCCAAGCAAGTTGGCCGCCGCGACTGCCAAGTCTGCCGAAGGGGCGAGTTTTTCAGCAGGACAGACTACCCCACAATGCCGCAGGATCGCTTTGCCCTCGTCTTCCAGCAAAGCGGCATGACCGGCGGCGCGTGCCCGCTCGATGATGGCATGCACTTCTCCAGGCAGAGCAGGCCCCTGTTCCTCCCCCCCGTCTGCCGCATCGTGCTCAGAAGGCGAATACTCCAGCCAGGACTTGATCGCCTGTATGCCAGTATCGGGTGCCTCGATCACGACAAGCCCCGCATGGCGCAACATCTGGTGCGCTTCACACCCTGGAAGGTCATAGCTGAGCAGTACCACTGGTTTGGGCAAATCGGCCGTAGCCTTGATGATGGCGGGAATGATGACCTTGGTGCGTTCCCGCTGTGTGGCAGTTTCCATGATAACGATGACGCCCATGCCCGGATCTTCGGCCAGGGCACGCAGGGCCCGGGGCAACTCCGTACCATCTCCGCTGAGATACACGCCGCCCGTATCAAAGGGATTACTGGGAGTGACCGTGGTGAGGGCCGCGCGCATTCTTGCCTGCGTCTCGGGTGAAGGTACCGGTGCCACCAGGCCGCCGCGTACGAACATGTCGGCCAGCATCACAGTAAGTCCGCCGCCCATGCCCATGCCGCCCACGGTCTTGCCGGTGCTGGGGCCGTGCCTGGAAAAAAGCAGCGCAGTGGTGAGTGCATGATCGATGGATGCTGCCTCGATTACACCCAGTTGAGATGCGATCCCCCTCCAGACAGAACCGTCGCCGGTCAGTCGGCCGGTGTGGGAGGCGGCGGCACGACTGCCTGCCGCCGTGGTGCCACCCTTGATGAAGATCACCGGTTTGCCGGCCCGGTTGCAGGCGGCGATGCCCCGGCGCAGGTCCCCCAGATCACGCACGCCCTCCATGTAGCAGATGACCAGGCGCGATTCGCTGCGGTGCGCAATGTACTCGAGGACCTCGCCGAACGTGACATCCATCTCGTTGCCAATGGCGACCTTGAAGCAGAATCCCAGGCCCATGGCGATGCCGCGGCTGAGAATGGCCGTGGAAATGCCGCCGCTCTTGGAGACGATGGCCACCGGTCCATGCGGAACCACAGAAGGCATGTTGCCGGTGGCTGTGCTGACCGTGTGGGTGGCAAAACTGCAAACTCCAATGGTGTTGGGCCCGATAATGCGAGTGATTGAAGATCCGCCGTGTGCACGAGCCAATCCATCCTGGAGTGCATTGCCCTCCTCATTGTGCTGTTCGGTAAAGCCGGTGGCCACGATGGTGACAGCCGGCACTCCCAAGCGCACACACTCTGCCAATACCGGCTCTACCGACTGCCTGCGTACGCCAATCACACATAAATCAGGCCGCTGGGGCATGGCCGACAGGCTGGGAAGACAGGGAAATCCATCCACGCTGGTCTGCCTGGGATGAATGGCCGTGACCGGCACGGTCGCGCCGAAATTGCGAAGATTCCACAGCACTAGCTCAGCGAATCCTCCCTTTTTCTCACCGGATGCACCGACCACAGCGATGCTCCTGGGTTCAAAAAAGGGCGTCAGGGAGGCCTTAGTCATCACAGGCACCTGGATGAATGGGAAGCGATACCGATAGGGGCAATTCCGGCCATTGGGTCTGAGTCAGTGACTGCCGGACTGTTCGATGACTTCGAAGAAGGGCAGCTTCATACCGCCCCCGATCTGCACGAATTTTGCGCGGACCGGGGAGTCCATGGGCGTTTCCTCTCCCCTGGGGGAAACGATCCGGGTCACCATGCGAATGCCCTCTTCAAGCCTCACCATGCCCAGAATATAAGGTACTTCCGACGCCCAGGCTGCGTTCATCGGCCGGTAGACAACTGAGAATGTTTCGAGCACACCCCGCCCGGACGCCGGCTTCCACGTGAAACCGTCCGCACCGCAGGCCACACAATGCGAGCGTGGAAACCAATTGATCGTGTTGCAGGCATTGCAGCTCTGCAGCAGGAACTTGTCCTCTTTGCAACCTTCCCAGAACGGCCTGCTTTCGGGACGGGGCTGCGGGATCGGCAGCTTGTATTCCTTCATGGCATCCCCCTTCTCAGGATGGTGACGGGGAAAGCGCCCTTGTTCGCTCCATAACCCTGCATGATGGAAGTCCGGGCACCGGGAATCTGTCGAGCACCAGCCTCCCAGCGCAACTGCCGGGCCATCTCGATGAAATGAAATGTCCCGCCCGGAGCGCCGGTGTGACAGTAGGAAAGCATCCCGCCATGGGTGTTGAGCGGCGTCCTGCCCCCCGGCCCCAGTCGCCCCCCGCGAATGAATGCGGCACCCTCACCCTCACCACACAAGCCCAGTGCCTCCATGTACAACCAGGGCATGAAGGCAAACGGGTCATAGCAGAAGTGAACATCGAAATCCGTCGGCTTGAGGCCGGTACGATCCAACGCGCGCTTCACCGCGATGGAAGAACCCTCGCGTATGGAATACAGCGAAGCGATCTGGCCCAAATCATCCGTCACGATGCCGTGGCCATTGCCATAGACGACTTCCGATGCCAGCAACGTCAGGGCGCGATCCCCATACTCCCTGGCACGCTCCAGGCTAGTGAGCACCATGGCCGTCCCACCATCGGAGACCAGCGAACAGTTCAGGCGACGCAGCGGACTGGCCACCATGGGCGAAGCCAGCACATCTTCCTTGGTGATGCGCACCTTGCCCATCTGCGCCTTGGGATGAAGATTGGCCCAGGCCCTGGCCGCCACCGACACCTCGGCCAGATCCTCCTCGGTGGCCCCGTAATCACTCATGTACTTGCGCGCAAACATGGCGAAGGTCGCAACGATCAGCGTGCCGAAGGGTGATTCGAACTCGGAATCGCGCCGCTCTGCCTTCTTAGTCAGCGAGACATCACTGCCGGCCGAACCCTCGCTTTCGGCACCCGCAATCACTACGTAATCGCAGACGCCAGACCGGATGGCCATCATCGCCTCGCGCAGGGTGCCTCCGCTGGAAGCAACCGAGCCATGCTTGCTGGTCTGTATCCATTGCATCTTTTCGCTGTTAAGACCGACGTATTGCGCCACACTCATGGCATGGCGCGTGCGCGGCTCGGCATTGGAGTCAATGGTGATTAAGCCGTCTATCTGCCCCTTTTCCAGACCGGCATCCCGGATGGCTTCATTGATGGCCTGGGCGTATAGCGAATGCGAACTACGCCCCAGCGACTTGCCGATGTCCGACTCGCCTATGCCGATGACTGCGACGCCAGTTGAATAGTCCTTGCCGGTCATCTCTTCTCCGAATGCGGGCGTGTGTCAGACCGGGGCGCCACTAACTGGCTTTCCCGCAACGCGGCGTCCCACGAATCGCCCCGGCCGGCGCTTTTTATAAGTATCAGTATGAGCTGTCAAAACTTTTCGCAGCAGATGCTACCATGCCTGCATGCTGCGTCGCTCGCCTTCTCTAGGCCAGAACGCGAATCGGCTTGCCCTGCATGTACGCCCGTGCATTTTCCACACAATCGGTAAAGTAGACCCGGTATCCCTCCTCCACCACATAGCCGATATGGGGTGTGGAGATCACCTGCGGAAGGTGGCGAAAGGGATGGTCATGCCGCAGTGGTTCTTCCTCGAAGACATCGACGCCATAGCCAGCGATTCGTCCGGAAATCAGCATATCCAGGAGCGCCACCTCGTTGACAAGGCCTGCCCGAGAGGTATTGACCAAATAGGCCTCTTTTCGCATCTGCCCGAGGTCAAGCTCATCGATGATGAGGCGGCTGCGCTCGCTCAGCGGCATGTGGATGGTGATGGCATCGGCAGTGGAAAGCAGTTCCTGCTTGGACACGGCACGCACCCCTTCGGCCGCAGCGCGCTCCGGGTTCAGATTGGGACTCCAGGCAATGACCTTCATGCCGAAGGCCCTGGCCACCTTCGCCACCGGTATACCCAGTTTACCCAGGCCCACTATACCCAGGGTACGCTCCCATACCGATTGACCCAGGCTCATCTGCCACCCACCAGCCCGGACACCCGCATGCTCATGGGCCGCTTTTCGGAACAGCGAAAGCAGCAGCCACCAGGTGATTTCCACGGTAGCCGTTGCAAACGAGCGCGTCTGGCACACGGTGATTTTCTGTTCGCGTGCCGCCTCCATGTCGATCGTGACCTCATTGCGGCCTCCCGTGGCCAGAATCAGACGCAGCTGCGGCAAGCACTCCAGAATTGCGCGAGTCAGCTTCGTACGCTCGCGCGTGAGACACACGGCATCGAAGGCGGCCAGGCGATTGACCAGCTGCCCCGCATCCGTCACATGGTCGGCAAAGGCCACCACCTCGGTGCCGGGCAATGACGCCCAGTCCGCCAGGGAAATAGCCACCTGCTGATAATCATCGAGTATTGCGATGCGCATGTTGTGTCCCTCATTCATTGACAAGCGATCTCGCCGTACGGGCCTCTTTATCGGAGGTTGCAGCGTAGGCACATAGGCTCAAGTGCAACACTTCACAAACGATGGTTGAAGTTGTTGATTCTCGTTTTGCAGTATAAGTCGATGCATCTGCTGCATCGCAGCAGATGCATCGGGCAAGTCGAAGAGGGTTGGAGTATTGTTGGATTCGACATACGCTTTCAGACTTCGATCTCTATCCCTGAAACAATCTGCGCCGCAATTCCATGCGCACCCGCCAAAGAGGAGTGAACAATGAACAAGCTCAGGCACATCGCCATCGCCGTAAAGAAACCCGAGGAAGCCGCGAAATTCTTCGTCGACGTCCTTGGCATGACGGTGAAGGACAAGGGCGAAGGGCCCAATCCGAATTATTACCTTACCGATGACGGCACCATCGAACTGGCGCTGATCAATCTCTCGGGCAACCACGGCATCATGGGCAAGGAGCGGGCGCCGGACTACGAAGGCCTGCACCATATCGGTTTCGAAGTCGATGACATGGAAGCGATGGAGAAACGCATGGCCGGCTCCGGCTTCTCCCGCCGGGATGACATCAACAATGCCATCCAGGACCGCGACGAAGCCCGCGAGAAGGCCACTGGCGTGAAGAAGAAACCCCGTCGTGGCGGTGTCGAGGTCAAGTACTTTGGCCCCGCCGGCATCACCTTCGACCTCACGCACAAGGAAGAGTAGCGCAGTCTCGCCGGAGGGCGGATCGCCTTCTGACGATCCGGTTCAGACGTCCCCGAAACAATCCCATACGGCCTGCTTCAGACAACAGGGCCGATGGATATCAAGGAGGAAGGACCATGAACACCAGCGCCTCACCGCATCCGAACGTCCGTGCGCCACACGTGCTGACACTGGCCATGCTGGCTGGTCTCGGCCTGCCAGGTGCCTCACTCACCAGCCACGCCCAGGACAAGTACCCCAGCAAGCCGCTCACCATCGTTGTACCGACGGCACCGGCCTCCTCCACCGACGCCAGCGCGCGCCAGGTGGCCGCCAAGCTCGCACCGCTGTTCGGGCAGTCCGTCGTGGTGGAGAACAAGCCCGGCGCCGGCGGCATCGTTGGCATCGCCTACCTGGCCAAGCTGCGCCCGGACGGCTACGCCATCCTGCACAGCGCCACCAGCAACCTTGCCACCGCCCCGGGCATGGTGAAAGCCCTGCCCTTCGATCCCATCCAGGACTTCGCCGGAGTGACGATCAGCAACGAGGGCTATGTGGCCCTGCTCACGCGCGAGGAGTACAAGAACCTCAGTTTTCCGCAGTTCCTGGACCGCATGCGCAGGAACCCGGAGCAGTTCCCCATTGCCGGCACCAACCTGGCGAACAAGGTCTTCCTCAAGCAGATTGCCGATGCGGCGAAGATTCCGCTCACCTACGTGCCCTACACCGACTACGGACGCATGATGAATGACCTGTGGGGCGGACGCCTGGGCGGCACACTGGGGCTGCTCAACCTGACAATGCCGATGGTGAAAGGCGGACAGGGCCACATCGTGGCGATGTCATCGGCTGAGCGCCTGGCGCACATGCCCGGCATGCCCACCACCGAGGAAGCCTTGCCAGGGGTCTCCTACACCTCCTCCGGCGGCTACTTCGCCCCGGCCAGAACGCCGCGCGCCATCGTCAATCTGCTGTACACGCAGATTTCCACCGTCGGCAAGGATCCGGAAGTAATTCGACGAAATCAGGAAGGCGGCCGGCCGATGTTCCTCGGCCCCGAAGAAACCGATGCCTACATGAAGAAGGAAGTGCAGCGCTGGTCAGCGCTGCTGAAGGAGTCTGGCATCGTCCCTGAATGAGGCACAGGGAGCAGCAAGGATTACCCCCTTGTCAAAGGTTCTTCGTCGAATTCCGGGGAAAGGTCTGGCGCCTCCCAAATCTGTTTTTAGTACCTGGATAACAATCGACTCATATCTGCAAGCAGGGATAATTCACTACTGTCATCCCCGCGCAGGCGGGGATCCATTTTCTTGGAGGCAGTCA
>CAIPGJ010000973.1 GCA_903864555.1 uncultured Pseudomonadota bacterium
GTAGTAGGCGTTCATTGGCGGGAGTTTGGCTCGGGCGCTCGCTCTTTCCTGCGATGTGCAGCGATTCACTGCGCTCCTTACCACTGGAGAGCCCAGTCGTCATTTCACCAGATGCTCGTCGAAGAAGCGCAAGACACGGCGATGAATGTCCTCAGCGGGCGGGTCTGCCGGGACACCGTGCCTGGCTGGCTGCATCCCGTGATCGCCATTCTTCACCACCAACAGTTCGACTTTGGCCCCGGCCCGCTTCAGCGCCTTGGCAAGAACTTCGGCCTGTTCCAGCGGGACCAATGAATCGGTGTCACCGTGGACTATGAGCATGGGGGGCGAGTTGCTGCTGACCCAACTGGCTGGACTAGCCGCCTTCCACACTTCGGCCTTCTCCTTGTAGCCGCCCTTGAAGAGCTTCACCAGGATTCCGGCGTCCTGACCTTCCTTGGTTCCAATCAAACCAGCGCTGCCCCGGCTGAAGTCCGAAGGCCCGGCATAGTTCACCACGGCTTGCACTCGGCTGCTGACGCTGGTGTGGGCACCCACATCGTATCCGGCCCGCTCCTCCATCGTGCCCAAACATGCGGCCAGATGACCACCGGCGCTGTGTCCCCAGACCCCGATGCGGTTGGGGTCCACATGAAACTTGGCCGCGTTGCTGCGCAGCCACCGGACTGCCAGTTTGCAGTCCTCGATCTGCGCCGGCCAGCTGGCTTCGCCGCTTAGGCGATACTCAATGCTGGCAGTGAAGTAGTCCCGGGCCGCCAACGGCCACGCGGCATTGTCCTGATACCGGCCCGCTTCCCAGCCGCCACCATGAATCCAGAGCACCGCCGGCATCAATTTGGCTGGAGGGATTTTCGGCGTGACGATTTTGAGATGCAAAGCCCTGTTGCCCATCCTGCCATACTCCACCTCGTCGATGACCTTGAGGGTGTCCGGGATGTTCGGCTGGGAAAGGCCAGCAGTCGCAGTGGCCAAGAGTGCCACGCCAGCGAAGCAGCGAAATCTCATCATCTGACGGGAAGATGAACGACGTGGATGGAACGGGCAAGGTGCAAGCGGGGCCGAATGGTTCCACATCCGGTGACCAGCCGCAGTATTCTGAAAACCAATGCTGTCGCGATGGATTTATCAATTACCGCTGGCCATTGATATTCCCCCATCCTGCCGCCATGAAATCTGAGCCGACTGTTGCAAACCAGCAACTGCCGGCCGCTGGCCAACCGCTCACCCGAATCGTCATCTCGACCATGAACACCACGACCCCTCCCATTCAGTCTGCTCCGTCTGCCGCCCGTTCCATGCTGAACCTGCGTGCATTCGGAACTTTGTTATTGGCGATGATCGCTCTGGTTGTCGTGGGAATCCTAGGCACCAGCTTGTTCCGCTCCGCATCCCACAAGGCCATGATGCACGCTCACCGAGAGCAGATTGAATTCATCGCCCGGCTGAGCGCGCTTCACCGCCCCCATGACGCTGCACGGGCCAAGGAGTTGTGCACCGTCAAGGGGTATCAAGTCTGGGCTCGCTCATCGGGTTGCATTCCAGGGGCAAAGGAAGGCTTCGAGATTGTGGGCTTTGGCAAGAGTGGTGACCTGTGCGATGTGGCGATGGTTAGCAGCACCGTTGAAGGCGTCACCAAGCTCTACATTCGTCTCGTGCGCAGTGGAAGCACCTGGCGCTATGAGGAC
>CAIPGJ010000974.1 GCA_903864555.1 uncultured Pseudomonadota bacterium
AAAATACGCGCAGCCTTCCCCGGAAATTGACGAAGAACCTTGTCAAAGGGGGGCCGACTCGTGAGCGCAGCGAACGAGCGGGGGGATTTTCTCCCGCTACTTTTCCCGTTGGCCAGTCATTGCCGGATGGAGGCCCTGGTTGTCGTCTGGCGCCTCACTGCTTGCAAGGCAACAAGCATGCGTGGGGGTTCATACAGAGCCGGAAAAAGGCAATGAAACCAACCCGGTTGGCCACAATCCCCCCGCGCGACTGCGTCGCGTCGGCCCCCTTTGACAAGGGGGTTAACGCCAACTGGGCTACCGGCGTTGCATACCGTTGACAAGGGGGTTAACATCACAGCGGCGCGCCCCAAAAGAAAAACGCCCGCCCCGCATGGCGGAACGGGCGCTGGTGCTGACCGCGGCGATGCGCTGCCGCGGATTGCCTCAGACGATTACTCGTCCTTGCCGTAGTGCAGGCGGCGGTAGGGGATGCTCATGACCGTGCGCGAGATGCGGCAGTCGATGACCATCGGCCCGGGGTTGGCGATCCATTCCTGGGCGGCGGCACGCAGGTCGTCGAGGCTGCGCACCATGGCGCCGCGACCACCCATGGCCACCGAGACCTTGCCCAGGTCGGGGCAGGAGATGACCGAGGTGTTGACGTCCATCTTCTTCACGTCGAGTTTGTAGTACTCGGCGCCAAGTGCCTCGTTGTTCATCACCACCACCAGCAGCGGCATCTTGTAGCGGACGGCGGTTTCCCACTCGGCCAGGTGCATCATGAAGCTGGCGTCGCCGTCGAGCAGCATGGAGGGCTTGTTGCCGATGCCGACCATGGCGCCCATCGCGGCGGGCAGCATCTGCCCGATGCAACCGAAGAAGTGGCCGGACTGGGCCAGCGGACGCACCTTCATCATCATCATGTTGGAGATGCCCGAGGCCATGCCGCTGCCGGCGAACACGCCAACATTGGTGGGGATCATGTCGTCCAGCATCATGACGGCCTTGCGCGGATCGACCGTGCCCGGGTCGATGGGGAACTCGGCCGGATCTTCAGCGCGCTTGGCGAGCTTTTCCTTGACGCCGGGGACGCGGTAGCCAGTGCCCTTGTAGTTGCGGGCGGCCAGCGCCTTCTCCAGCTCCTCGGTGCCGACCTTGGCATCGGAATGCACGTACAGGTCGGCTGAGCGCACGCCGAACATCAGCACCTGCAGCTTGGTGTCGAGCTGGATGAACTTGGCGTTCGGGTAGAGGTAGCCGTTTTCCAGGGTGTAGCGGTTCAGGCTGGCGCCGATGCCAATCACCAGGTCAGCGTCGTGGTACAGCTGCATGGAGTTCTTGTGCGCGTAGTTGCCGGAGATACCGGCGTAGTATTCGGTCTTGTCGCCCATGTAGGTCCGCGCCAGCAGCGAGGTGGCGATCAGCGCGCCGATCCGGTCACCCAGCTTGAGAGCGGCTTCCCCGGCATTCGACCACTGTGCCCCACGCCCCATGATGATCACCGGCTTCTTGGCGGCGGCGATCATGTCGGCGGCGCGCTTGATCATCTCCGGATCGGGATGAACGATGCCCGGACGGACCATGGAATGGGAGGGCACGTAGGGGTCGTCGTCTTCCCACTGCTCCTGCTGCAGGTCCATGGGGACGGACAGCAGCACGGGCCTGCTCTCGGTGCGGGCGATGTAGAAAGCCTTGCGCACGGCTTCGTCGGCCTGGTCGCCGGCGGGCATGCGCACGAAGGCTGCTTCGCAAGCGGCAGCAAACAGGGACTGGTCAAGGCGCTGCGAGTACTCGGGGTCACCCACCGGGTATTCGCCGCAGAAGGCCACCAGCGGCGACTCGGCGCGCGCGGCGGTGATGAACGCGGTGGCCAGTTGCGAGGTGCCCGGGCCGCAGGTGGCGGTGGCGACGCCGACTTCGCGCGTGGTGCGCGCATAGCCGTCGGCCATGCCCAGGCCTGCGCCTTCGTGGCGGACCTCATGCACCTTGATGCCCAGCTTGTGCATCTCGTGCAGCCAGAACATGTTGCCATCACCCATCATGCCGAACGTGGCGGTACAACCTTCGGCCTTGAATGCTTGAGCCAGTCTTTGGTAGACCTTCATAACCACTCCTCCTTCATGTGATCAAACGGATAAATGCTGCAACTGAAACGGTGTCACTGAAACCGGATGACTAAAACCAGATGACTAAAATGCGGCCGGATCGCTCCGGCCGAATGCGGTGCTGCGAAACGGCTGGTCAATCCTCGTCCTTGCCCATCAGCTTGCCCGAGAGCTTGTCGCTCAGGCGCTTGGCGAAATCGGCATTCATGCGCTTGACTACCATCGAAGCGCCCGACTCGACGATGGAGGCCAGGCGCCCGCCCACTTCGGTTTCGGCGTCGATGAAGACGGTGGTGCCGCTGCCGCCCTCCTGCGGAACCACGCGGAATTTCATGTCGGCCTTGATGCGCGTGCCGCCCTGGTTGTCCTTGCCACGCGAACTGACCTTACCCGACAGGGTGGCCGGATCGAGTTCGAGGCTGAAGCGGGCGCGGAAGGTGACGCGCGCCGGCCCGAAGGACACCAGCAGGCCAGCATCGTAGGAACCGTCCTCGTGCTGCTCGCCCAGCGAGGCGCCCTTGACGCACTCAACGACTGCATGAGGGTTGGAGAGGACTTCCCAGACGGCCTGTGGCGAGGATTCCACGTCGATGCGTTCATTGACTTCAATCATGCTTTGCCGCTCCAGATTACAGAATCGGGATTGCCGGGGACACGTCCTTGCGGCCGGTGGCCAGCGTGTTCTACTCGAACGGGATGACCATGAATGCAGCATGCAGGCGAACGCGCACAACGGGCAGCGGGCGACAGACAGCATGGCAGGGTCATCGAGTCTCCTTCAGCGGGGAGGGACGGCTTGGGCCGTCTTCGGAGTATTCAACCTGCATTTTGCCCCAAATCCGCGGTGCCGGGGCCGACCCCTGACGCCGCGGTATGGAAAAACTGTGTTTCCGGCGATCTCATTCCGGATGCACTGCATGCATCGTTGCAGCAGACGAAACTGCAGCCCCGCAACACAGGGCAGACCTGTCCATCGCCTCGCCTGCCCCTCGGCTTTGCGTCATGATGCAGGCCGCGCAGCCTGCGGCAGCATGGTACGAAAGCATGGGCCCTGCCCCATCGCAGACGCGTGATGCGTGGACCTTGAATCAAAACGAACCTGACAGAAGAAAGGAGTCCGACATGGCTCTGGTGGAGATTGAACCCGATACGGGCATCATGGTGATACGCCTGAACCGCCCCGAACGCATGAATGCCCTGAGCATGGAGATGCGCGAACTGCTGGCCGAGGCCTGGTGCGAGTTTCGCGACAGCCGCGAACTGGAGGTGGCCATCGTCACCGGCACCGGGCGTGCCTTTTGCGCCGGCGAGGACATGAAGGAATCGGTGGAGCGCGGCACCATAGGCCGCCAGGCCACGCGCGTGGAGAACCCCTACATGGCGGGCAAGCTGGACAAGCCGGTGATCGCCGCAGTCAACGGCGTGGCCATGGGCGGGGGCTTCATGATGGCCGAGCAGGCTGACCTGCGCATCGCCACGCGCGACGCCCTCTTCGAATCATCGGAGGCCAAGCGCTGGCTGCTGGGCGGCTACAACCACGGCGTGAAGAACAACCTGCCGCATGCCATCGCCACGGAGATGGCGTTTGCCTTCCGCTTCACCGCCGAGCGCCTGTACGAAGCGGGCTTCATCAACCGCCTGGTCGAGCCCGACCAACTGCTGCCCACCGCCAAGGCGATGGCGCGGCACCTGCTCGGCCTGCCGCCGGCCGCGCGCGTCAACACCACGGTGATGATGCGTGCCATGCGCCCTTCGGTGGGTGCGGAACTGGAGCGCCTGGCCGCGCGCCTGCACGAACATGGCGCCAAGTCCGACCGCATCGAATCACGGCGCGCCTTTGCCGAGAAACGCGCGCCCGAGTTCAAGGGCTGGGACCAGCCCGGCGACCGCGAGCGCACGCCCAAGCTGGATGATGGGCAGCACTGAGGCTGGCGTCACGGCCCCTGCGACGCTGACGAGTGGGGCGGGTGGAACAAGGGGGCGGAGGCCCTGCCCGGCCGCATCGGGACACGGTTCCGCAATGAATATTATTATCAATATTAGATAATATACGACTTCATCATTGAGTTAAATCAATGAATATGATCATTGCACTTGAACGATACCATGCCAGTGCCATGTCTGCTGTGAGATAATCCGCCCGCCGCACCGCCCCTGCACAGGTTCGGCACAGCACACAACCCGGGGCGATATCCCGGGACTCCAACAGCACAACACGGTCACCCTTCACCCGATGTCGGTCCACTTTCCCTTCGCGCTGGCGCTGTTCACCATCATCAGCGTGCGCGGCGGACGGGTGCTGCTGGCGCTGTTCGCGATCCGATTGGAAGCGCCCGACTTCATGGTGGGCGTGCTGGCCGGCACTTTCTCGCTGGCGCCCATGCTGCTGGCCTACAAGATCGGCAAGCTCACCGACCGTTACGGCACGCGCTGGCCGCTCACCGTGGGCATCGTCGGCAGCATGGCCGGCATCATGGTGCCCTTCTTCTACCCGACCATGCCGGCGCTGTTCGTCGCGGCGCTGATGAACGGCTTTGCCTTTGCCTTCTTCAATGTGTCGTTGCAGAACGCCGTGGGCCTCTTGTCCACCGCAGAGACGCGCGTGCGCAACTTCGCCCATTTCACGCTGGTGGTGTCAGTGGCGCAGTTCTTGGCGCCCATCATCGTCGGCTTCAGCGTCGACCTGATCGGCCCGCGCCTGGCCTGCGCGCTGGTGGCGGCGATAGCCACGGTGGCCGTGGTGATGCTGGCGCTGCGCGGCAGCGGCCTGCCCGCGGGCAGCGGCAAGCCACCCAAGGCCGGCCAGAACATGCTGGATCTGCTGAAGGAGCCGGCGGCGCAACGCGTGCTGATCATCGGCAGCCTGATGATGACGGGCTACGACCTGTTCTTCTACTACATGCCGGTCTATACCCACGACATCGGCTTGTCCGCTTCCATGACCGGCATCATCCTGGGCGTGTTCTCCGGCGCAGGACTGCTGGTGCGGGTGGCGCTGCCGCGGCTGATTGCACTGCTGGGCATGGAAGGCGTGCTGGCCACCTCCTTCATCTGCGGCGCGGTGTGCTACGGCCTGCTGCCCTTCGTGCAGAACGCCTGGCTGCTGTGCGCGCTGGCCTTCGTGTTCGGGCTGGTGATGAACGTCGGCCAGCCCATCACCCTGGCACTGTCCTTCAGCAATGCCTCGGATGGCCGCTCCGGCGAAGCCATGGGCCTGCGCCAGACGGTGAACCACTTCACGCGCGTGGTGGGACCGCTGTTCTTCGGTTCGGTGGGCTCATTGCTCGGGGCCTTCGGCGTGTTCTGGATCAACACCCTGTTCCTGGCAGCCGGCGCGCGGCTGGCGAAGAAGGGCAAGCTGGGCGCTGTGGAGCCTTAGCCGGCGGTTGAACGATTGCGGTAACGCAGACCGCCGGTCTTAACCCCCTTGTCAAAGGTTCTTCGCCGATTTCCGGGGAAGCAAGCGCGGCAGGGCTGCGGGTGTAAACCCCCTTGTCAAAGGGGGCCGACTCGTGAGCGCAGCGGACGTGCGGGGGGATTTTCTCCCGCTGCCTTTCATCGTTCGCCCGTCAGGACCGGATACGGGCCCTGAGTGTCCTCCGGTACTTCCCCTCTGCAAGGCAACAGCCGTGCTCAGGATTCATGCAATGTCGGCCAAAGGCCATGAGACCAGCCTGTTGGCCAAAATCGCCCCGCTCGCGCTACGCGCGCGTCGGCCCCCTTTGACAAGAGGGTCAACCGTGCCGCTGTCGGGAATCAGGGGCGCGGCAGCAGATGGATGTCCTGTGGCCGGAAGGTGACCAGCACGTCGGCGCCGCGCTCGAACTCCTCCTTGCACAGGGCATTCAGCAGCACGCCGCTGATGTCGATGGAATACTCGATGTGCGGCCCCATGTATTGCAGGTTGGCCACCTTGCCATGCAGGGCATTCAGCCCTGCCGCGGCGGGATCGCCCTTTGCACACAGGCTCATGCTTTCAGCGCGCAGCACCGCCTCGCGTTTTTCGTCGGGTTCACCAGGCTCGACATGATCGAGCTGCACGACCGACCCGTCCGGAGCAAACCAGGCCTGTTCGCGATGCACCACGGTGAGGAAGTTGGCGGCGCCGATGAAATCCGCCGTGAAGCGGCGCATCGGGCGGCGGTACAGGGTGCGCGGCAGCCCCTCTTCCACGATATGCCCGGCATCCATGACGATGATGCGGTCGGACATGGACAGGGCTTCGGCCTGATCGTGGGTCACATAGACGGCCGGGATAGCCAACTCCTTCTGGATGCGGCTGATCTCGGCGCGCGTGCGGTCGCGCAGGCGCGCATCGAGGTTGGACAGCGGCTCATCGAACAGCAGCACCTTGGGGCGGCCGGCGATGGCGCGTGCCAGCGCGACGCGCTGCTGCTGGCCGCCGGACAGTTCCGAGGGCTGGCGTCCGGCCAGCGCCTTCAGGCCGACCACATCGAG
>CAIPGJ010000975.1 GCA_903864555.1 uncultured Pseudomonadota bacterium
CAATGGCATAACCGGCACTTGAAGACCGTTTGCCACACTCACCGAAGGGGGAGAGATGAACAATGCATTCCTTGCAGCAATCACATATCTGGCGATGACGTGCACGGTACATGCGCAAAAGCCTTCCGGACTGCCTGACAACTACCCCAGCAAACCCATACGCTTTGTCATTTCCTCATCCCCGGGCGGGGCCATAGACATCTGTGGCAGGGCGATCTCGGCGAAGCTGAATGAACGATGGGGCAATTCCATCGCCGAGAACCGCGCCGGCAACAATGTCGCCTTTGATGTGGTGATGAAGTCGCCTCCGGACGGCTACACCCTGCTGGCTGGCTCCATCAGCGCTTTTGTCGGTGCAGAGCTGATCCTCAAGTCCCCCTTCAATGTCCGCACCGAGTTCCTGCCCATCGCCCAGTGCATTAATACGCCCTATATCGTGTCGGTGAACCAGGACCTGCCGGCAAGGAACCTCAGGGAATTCATTGCGTATGCCAAGGCCAATCCCAACAAGCTCAACTATGCGTTCGGGGCGATCGGCAGCGCGCCTCAGCTGTTCAGCGAACTGCTCAAGATCGTGGCCGAGATCGACATGCAGGGCATCCCGTTCAAGGGAGTCGGGCCGTCTTACCTGGAGCAGATGGCCGGCCGCATTAACCTCACGGTGGGCACTGCCGCTTCATCCGGGCCGCTGGTGAAATCCGGCAAGATCCGCGGCATCGCCGTGACCAGCGAGCGGCGCATCAAGGCCTTTCCCGACCTGCCTACTGTGCGGGAGACCCTGCCCAACTTCGATCTGATGGGGGCCTGGGTGGGATTTCTGGGCGTCAAGGGCACGAATCCCCTGATCATCAATGCACTGAACAAGGAGATCAATTCCATACTCGGTCTGCCCGACGTCGAGAAGATGCTGACGGCTGACGGATCAGAGCTTTCGTTGATCACCCCGGATCAGTTCCGCAAGGTCATTGCCGATTCCCTGGATTCGACAGCGCGGATCGTGAAGCAGGCCAATATCAAAATAGAGTGATGGCGTGCGGGCCGGCACTGCGCTCGTGGCCGCAACACCGTCGAGCTAATCCGGGATGCGGGGGAAACAGCGTCGGGCGTTGTCCCAGAACAGTTTGTTCTTCTGCTGGTGTGTCAGTCCTGTCCAGCCCAGCATGGTGTCCACGGCATCCGGAAACCAGGTCTCCCCATGGGGATAGTCGCTGGAGAACATCAGCACGTCTTCCCCCAGTTCCTTGATCACATACCGGGTTGCCGCTTCTCCCTCGTGGAGTTCAATGGACTGAAAATAGCGGCCACCGGTGACGTAGTCGCGGATCTTGCCCATGTTCTCCGGCACCGAGGAGGGGCTGTAGGCCGCCTGTTCATCCAGCCGGGTGGTCCAGTAGGGCAGCCAGCCGTGTCCGGCTTCCAGCAGCCCTATCGTGAGATCCTTGTACCGGTCCAGCACGCCGCTTCCCAGCAGTGCCGCCATGTTGCGCATGCCGCACCAGGGGTGGGCGGCCGAGCGGGCAATCCAGTAGTTGTCGAAGTAAGAGCCATCAAGCGCGCCGGGCGCATACGGTGGAATCAGCGTGAAGGTGTGCAGTCCCACCGCCAGCTGCAAGTCCGCGGCGGTACGCCACAGCGGCTCCAGCGCCGGGCTGTCCAGTGGCATCTTCGGCGGCAGCGATGGAAAGATGGCCACCGGCCACTTCTCGCCGGCCAGCCGCTTCAGTTCCGCAACGGAGGCCTCGATGTTTCTCGCCGAAACCACTGCGGCGCCGAACAGCCGTCCAGGGTGGTCCCTGCAATAATCCGACATGAAGCGATGGTAGGCCCGGATCA
>CAIPGJ010000976.1 GCA_903864555.1 uncultured Pseudomonadota bacterium
GCCATCTTGTCGATGTCCAGGCCGGAGGTGTTGGAGGCGAGGATGGCGCCGGGCTTGGCCACTTCATCCAGGCCCTTGAACACCTGGCATTTGGTCTCGAGGTCCTCGAACACGGCCTCGACGATGATGTCGGCCGCGGCGAGGTCCTTGCGGTCCAGCGTCGGCTTGATCAGGGCCATGCGCTGGTCTACGTCTTCCTGCGTCAGGCGGCCCTTGGAAGCGGTGGCCAGGTAGTTGCGCTTGATGGTGGCCAGGCCGCGGTCCAGCGCTTCCTGCGAGGCTTCGATCAGCGTCACCGGGATGCCGGCATTGGCAAAGCTCATGGTGATGCCTCCGCCCATGGTGCCAGCGCCCATCACTGCGGCGGTGTGGATCTCGCGCCTGGCGGTGGCGGCGGGAACGTCGGGAATCTTCGCCGCATTGCGCTCGGCGGCCGAGACATAACGCACGGCCTTGCTTTCGTTGGTCTTGAGGAAGTCCTGGCCGATGTGGTGGGCATGCACGATGCCTTCATCGAAGGGCATGCGCGTGGCGGCATTGATGCAGTCGACGACCAGGCCTGGCAGGGTCATGCCGCGCGGGTACTTGGGCATGGCCCAGACATAACCGTCGGCCGGCGGCACTTGCATGTCGCGGATGCGGCGCACGCCCTTGCCGGCGGCGATCAGGCCTTCGGCGAACTTCACCGCGCCCTCGATGATGGGACCGTCCACCACTTCGTCGAGCAGGCCGATCTGCTTGGCGCGGTCCAGGGCCATGGGCTTGCCGCCCACCAGCAGTTCCTTGCTGTTCTCGATGCCCACCAGGCGCGGCAGCAGTTGCGTCGCCGGCGCCGGCACGCGGCCGATCTCGATTTCCGGGAAGGACAGGGTGCAGCCCGTGCGGGCAATGCGGTAGTGGCAGGCCAGGCCGAGGATGGGGCCGCCGCCGATGGCAAAGCCGGCCATGGCCGCGATCACCGGCTTGGTCATGCTGTCCAGGCGCACCATCATGTCGGCCAGCGTGGGGAAGGCAGTCGCCAGCGGCGTGCCCATTTCCTTGATGTCGGCGCCGGCGCTGAAGGCCTTGTCCGAGCCGGTGAAGATCACCGCGCGCACCGCGGCATCATCATTGGCCTGGGTGAGGTGTTCATGCAGGCGGTTGCGCACCTTGTTCGACAGGGCGTTGACTGGCGGATTGTCGAAGGCGATGACGGCCACGCTGCCATGCAGGGTGTAGGTGACCGTGGCTTCCTTGGGGGTCTTGCCTTCGGGTTTCGATGCAGCTTGGCTCATGCGTGCGCGCTCCAGGATGGTCGGAACCGGATGGCAGATTCCAGGGGGTTCCAGGGGTTCAGGTATCAGGCGGGCAGCGGGCGGCGGTATCGAGCCTTGCGGCTTCTTGTTGGTAGTGCGGGCCGACGCTGCGACGCTGCAATGGAATTGTAACCCGCGCCCTTTTTTCGGACCCGCGGTCGAAAATGCGGGAAAATGCGGCACTTACCGATCACCGGAACATCCCCAGCCGACATGAGCTCCTTCATCCTCACCGACAAGCAGGCCGGCGTGATGCGCATCGGTTTCAACCGCGCCGAAAAAAAGAACGCCATCACCCTGGACATGTATGTGGCGCTGCGCCGGGCGCTGCGGGATGCCTCGGCCGACCCGCAGGTGCGCGTGGCCCTGGTGCATGGCACGCCCGAGGCTTTCACCGCCGGCAATGACCTGGGCGACTTTCTCAACCAGGAGCGGCCCGACCCGCCCCCTTCGCAGCTGTTTCTCGAAGCCTTGCTCGATTTCGACAAGCCGCTGGTGGCCGCCGTCGGCGGCATCGCCGTGGGCATCGGCACCACCATGCTGCTGCACTGCGACTTCGTCTACTGCACGCCCGGCACCCGCTTCGCCATGCCCTTCGTCAACCTGGGCCTGGTACCCGAGGCGGCCTCCAGCTACCTCATGCCGCGCCTGGTCGGTCAGCGGCGGGCCGCCGAGCTGCTGATGCTGGGCGAGCCTTTCGATGAGGTCACCGCCAAGGAGATCGGCCTGGTCAACGCCATCGTCGAGCCGGCCAGCCTGATGGAGACGGCGCTGGCCACGGCCACCAAGCTGGCCGGCAAGCCGCCCGCGGCCCTGCGCCTAACCAAGGCGCTGATGAAGCGTGCCGCCGACCCGGTCGCGGCCGACGCCATCCGCGAGGAGATGAAGGTGTTCCGTGAACGCCTGAAATCCCCGGAGGCGAAGGAGGCGATGACCGCCTTCTTCGAAAAACGCAAACCCGACTTCAGCCGGTTCAGCTGAGCATGGGCGCTGGCGCCAGCCGCACAGCTGCCGGCCGTCTGTTGCTGGTGCTGTCGGTGTTGTGCTGTGGAGGGCTCGGCGCAGGCATGGCCTGGGCGGATGTCTACATCTGGCGTGATCCGCAGACCGGCGCCAAGCGCATGAGCAATGTGCCGCCGCCCTGGGTCCGCGACAACACCCGCGGCCCGCGGGTCGAGATATTGCGTGACGGCAAGCCCATCTCCGCCGAGGCGGCAGCGGCCAATCCGCGGGCGCCGGCCGAGCCTTCGGAGCGGCAACGGGCGGTGGGCGCTGCGGCGGCGGCCGCATCGGGACGACCGCAAGGCAAGCCCGACCAGCCGGTGCAGGCTCCCTTACGAGAGGAAGCTGCCGAGGAGGACTGATTCGGCATCCTGATTGTTATCAAATACAAGGGCCTGTGGTTATCTTCAATTGGTTTCAGAGATGATTGTTATCAGGCTGTGGGGATTCGCAGCGTTCCGCGACATGGGATTGGCGTGCCAAGGCGTCAGTCAGCTGCCCCATCCTGCACACGGCCACTACAAACGCACTCCTTCACGGCACAACCGCCGGATCTACGCCACCTCGCCTTGATCACAGCAGCT
This sequence comes from uncultured Pseudomonadota bacterium, assembly GCA_903864555.1. The sequence continues at coordinate 2,882 of CAIPGJ010000976.1, forward strand.
TCGCGGTCTTTGGCCCGCTCGGCAATGCCTTCAATTCGGTTTTTGTTCATCAGTTCGTCGTTTCGCGCCACGCTTGCTTCCTGCACCCGGTCACCCTGATGCAGTTGCGCTTGGCTTCATTCGCTGTGATCAACTGACGGTGGGATTGGCACCCACAGGAGCGCGACCATGCCGGGCGCATCAAGAAAACAGGGTCGCATTGCGGCCCTGTGAATGTCGATGCAGGCTTGACCTCAGGACACCTTGGGCGCGTCCACGCTGAGATGCTCCACCTCGACCAGGCGTTTCTTGCGGCCGCGAATTGTTGCGAAAAGCGCCCACAGTATGAGCATGCCGGTTATGGCGAACATGGTGCCGCTGATGGGATTGACGATGAAGGTCATGAAATCACCCCGCGACAGCAGCATGGCGCGGCGCAGGTACTCCTCCAGCAATGGCCCCAGCACGAAGCCGATCAACAACGGCGCCGCCGGCATCTGCAGCACCCGCAGCAGGTATCCCATCACCCCCAGGCCGGCGACAACCATCACATCGAAGGGGTTGTTGCTGATGCTGTAGGCGCCGATGCAGATCAAGGACATGATCATGGGATACAGGATGTGGTAGGGCACCGCCAGCAGCTTGATCCAGATGCCGATCAGCGGCAGATTGAGGATCACCAGCATGATGTTGCCAATCCAGAAACTCATGATCAGGCCCCAGAACAGCTGCGGCTTGTCGGTGATGAGCTGCGGTCCGGGCGAAATGCCGTGGATCATCAGCGCGCCAAGCAGCAGCGCCATGGTGGCAGAATCCGGTATGCCCAGCGACATGGTCGGTATGAAGGAGGTCTGGTCGTTGGCGTTGTTGGCGGCCTCGGGGGCCACCACGCCTTCGATCGCGCCCTTGCCGAAGCGCGATTTGTCATCAGCCAGCGCGCGCTCCACCGCATAGGCGCTGAAGCAGGACACCAGCGCGCCGGTGCCCGGCAGCGGCCCGAAGATGCAGCCCAGGAAGGAGCCGCGCAGCATGGGTTTCCAGGAGCGGCGCATGTCGTCCTTGGTGGGGACCATGGAGCGGAAGGTGATGCTTTTGGGGTCGAAGTGCCCCGGTTTCACCTTGTTGACGCTGTCCACCATCTCGGACACACCGAACACCGCCATGGCCATCAGCGCGATGCCGATGCCGTCGGTCAGTTCAGGCACGCCGAAGGCAAAGCGCGCCACGCCGCTGTTGACGTCGGTGCCCATCAGCCCGAAGATGATGCCGAACAGGATCATGGCGATGCCCTTCATGGGGGACTTGCCCGACAGCGAGGCCGCGGCGATCAGACCCAGCATCATCACCGCCACATACTCAGTCGGCCCGAACTTGATGGCCAGCGCGGACAGCGGCGGCGACAGGAACATCACCGCGATGATGCCGATGGTGGCGCCCACCCAGGAAGCGCAGGCGGCCCCCAGCAGCGCGACGCCGGCACGGCCCTGGCGCGACATGGGGTAGCCGTCCAGGCAGGCCACCGCGGCCGAGGCGCTGCCCGGCACGTTAAGCAGGATGGAGGTCGTTGATCCCCCGTAGGCGCCCCCGTAGTACACCCCTGCCAGCATGATGATGGCACTGGTGGGTTCCAGCGCGAAGGTGAAGGGCAGCAGCATGGCGATGGTTGCCAGCGAGCCTATGCCCGGCAGCACACCCACCAGCGTTCCCAGAAACACGCCGACAAAGCAGTACCAGAGATTGGTCCAGGAGGCCGCTGTCTGCAGCCCGAGCCATACGTTGTCCAATATGCCCATGTGCTCTTACTCCCCGAATGGATTCTTGAAGGCCTGGAGGTTCAACTCCAGCGCAAGCACAAAGATCAAATAAGCAGCCAGAGCGGTGCTGGCGGCCAGGATCAGCGTCCCCTTGATGCCAAGCTTTGTGTCGGCCAGCACCGATGCGCCTATCTGCAGGAAGATGGCCGGCACCAGGCCCAGGAAATTGACCGTCGCAGCGAACAGCACCACCCCGATGACTATCCAGATCAGCGGCCGCCATGCCAGTTCGAAGGGCTCGTCATCGCCCTTGCGGAAAAAAGCCGGAAGAGCGATCAACGCGCCCACGATGGCAAGCAGATAACCCAGATGCTTGGGGAACCAGCCTGGGCCCATGCGCGTCGTGGTACCCAATCGATAGTGTTCGGCCGCGTAGATCGCGACGAACAGGCCGAATGCGACCATGAGCAGCCCGCCAACGATATCCCGCCAATCCCGTTCTTTTAGTGACAATTGTTCCTCCGTATCATCGAGATGAAACCCGCCGGTAACGGCGAGCGATGGCAGCATAGGGGCTGGACCAGGGAAAAACATCAAAAAGCATTGCTTGGGCCGACCTCTGATTCAGCCGAAGCGGTCGTGCATGGCGACATTCAGGCATATCGGTGATTCCTCTGCTTTTGCATTCGGCTTTGGCGCGTTTGCTGGACAGGCGTTTCCCGCACGGCGGACTCCGGGAAATGCGGGACGGCATCTGCATTCCAATACTCATATATCCGGCATGGCAGAATCTGCATCCAGCCCAATCGGGTGGCGTTGTTTGCAAATGCCGCTTGAAGAGGTACGCCAATTAAATCACGCTATTTCAGCCCGAATGCAGGGCGGTCGCGATCCTCCGCAAATGCTGCCCGCTCTACAAGCAGATTTATCGGCCGTGAAGGACAGTTTTTTTCTGCTGGACATGAACAACGCTGGCGTGTGCTTGTCGTCGCATCGTGTTCCCCGCAACTGCGGTATCCTCGGCAACGCATCGGAACAGGTCCCCGGCGGCGCTGCCGCACTCGAGGGGCCATCCGCAACCGGGGAGAATGGCCATGAAAATGCGCGCCAGCCGCGTCGTCGGCAAACACCAGATCGTCTGCGACCAGTTCGATGTGCTCGAGCCGGAGAAGGGCGAAGTGCTGGTGAAGAGCGAATGGGCTGCCATCTGCGGCAGCGATGTGCACACCATCCATTCCGACATCCCGTTCACGCCGCGCCTGGCCAACCCCGGCGCTCCCGGGCACGAGGGCATCGGCCACGTGGTGGACAGCCGCGCCGAAGGCTATGACAAGGGCGACCTCATCCTCACCGTGCCGGGCTACGAGAACCGCACCGGCACCTTCGCCGATTACCAGACGCTGCAGACGCGCTACATGGTCAAGGTGCCCAAGACCGACCTGCCGCTGGAGGAACTGCTGATGGCGCAGCAGTTCGGCACCACCCTCTACGCGCTGCGCCAGTTGCCCGTGGATGTCGTGGGCCAGACCGTGATGGTGATGGGGCAGGGCTCGGCCGGCCTGTTCTTCGCCTGGAGCCTGAAGCGCGCCGGGGCGAAGACCGTGATCGTGTCCGACTACAACGATGCGCGCCTGGCCATCTCGAAGCATTTCGGTGCGGACATCGCCGTCAAGCCCGGCAAGGACGCCATGCAGGCGGTGATGGACCACACCGGCGGCAAGGGCGTGCCCTACCTGGTCGAGGCGGTCGGTAGCCCCGAGGCGCTGGCCCAGTCCATCGGCATGATCGGCCTGGACGGCAAGGGCCTGTTCTTCGGCCTGCCCACCACCAAGGAACTGGTGCCCTTCAACTTCCACGACTTCCAGCGCCGGCGCATGACCATCAACGCCCACACCGAAACCCTGCGCGAGCCGCACCTGCTCTCCTTCAAGTACGCGCTCGACCTCATCGTCAACCGCGACATCGACGTGTCCCCGCTGATCAGCCACACCTTCCGCATGGACGAGATCGACAAGGCCATGGACTACGCCACGACCTACAAGGAAAACTCCCGCAAGGTGTGCATCCGTTTTTGAAACCTGCGGTTCTGCCGCCATGACAACAAGGCGCGGGCAGCCCGACATGGGCGGCACCGTGCATCGAGGAGGCAACATGTTTCATTCCGTTCGGCAATGCAAAGGCCTGGTCATCGGCCTGTCCCTGTTCACGGCTTGCGGCGCCGTCCTGGCGCAGGACTACGTGCGGGCCTGGCCGGCCAAGCCGGTGCAGGTCATCGTGCCTTTCCCGCCGGGCGGTTCCACTGAGGCCGAGGCGCGCCTGTACACGCAGAAGCTGGGCGAGAACCTGGGCAAGTCCTTCATCATGGATTTCAAACCCGGTGCCGCCACGGTGATCGGCACCAACCACGTGGCCAAGGCGGCGCCGGACGGCTACACGCTGCTGGCGGCCACCTCCAGCTTCGTGCTCTCGGCGGTGTTCAGCAAGGACCTGCCCTATGACCCGGTGAAGGATCTGGCGCCGGTGTCGATGATGACCCGGCGGCCCTCCGTGCTGCTGATCAACCCCAACCTGCCGGTGAAGACCCCGGCCGAGTACATCGCCTATGCCAAGGCCCACCCGGGCAAGCTCAATGTCGCCACCACCGGATCCGGCGGCTCGCCACACATCGGCGCGGCCTGGCTGCACAGCGTGAGCGGCACCCAGGTGACCTTCGTCCATTACAAGGGCTCAGGGCCCCTGATCACCGACCTCATCGCCGGGCGCGTGGATGCCAACATCACCACCTTCATCACCGCCATTCCGCTGCAGCGCGCGGGCAAGGTGCGCATCATCGGCGTCACCACGCGCGAGCGCGCCCAGATGTGGCCGGACATCCCCACCATGGCCGATGGCGGTGCACCCGGTTACGACCACTCCAGCTGGTGGGGTTTCCTCGCCCCTGGGAAGACGCCCCGCGCCATGGTCGAGCGCATCAACGCCGAAGTGGTCAAGGCGGGCGGCGCGCCGGAGGTGTCGAAGAAAATGACCGAGGATGGCGCCGTCATGGCGCTCAGCTCGCCGGAGCAGTACGCCAAGGCCATCGTGGCGGACCTGGCGAGGCTGAGGAAGCTGGTGGCGGAGAACAATATCAAGTCGGAGGAGTAGTTGAGGCGGATGGGGGTAGGGCGTGTGGTGGTCGGCGTGTGGTTTTCCTGCTTCATTGGGCCTCGTTTCGCCTTTCGGCGACCTACTTTCTCTTGCTTCTGCAAGAGAAAGTAGGGGCGGTTTCAAATACCAAGTGCAACGATAGGCTCCACTGTAATATTGTTGCTGATGCAATGCTCGAAGAAGACTTCA
>CAIPGJ010000977.1 GCA_903864555.1 uncultured Pseudomonadota bacterium
GAGCGCGCCAGCGCCTCGGCGCCGATCAGGGTGTTGCCCCCGGGCCGGTTGTCCACCAGCACCTGCTGGCCCCAGGTTTCGGTGAATTTTTGTCCGACGATACGTGCCAGCACCGAAGTGCTGCCACCGGCCGCAAAGGGTGTGATGAAGCGGATGGGCTTTGTTGGCCAGGCCTGCTGGGCCATCAGCGGTGCCGCCGACAGTGTCATCAGCACGAGGGCAATCAGTCCATTCAACGCGGGAAATCTCATGTGCCTCCTCAGGCATACCGTTTCTGACATCAGGCAGGCTGCAGCGGGGCAGCCCATTGCCACGATTGCCATCCAGGCCGACGCGAACTGGCCAGGGGCCTGATTCTACGCCGGCAGGCCGCGTGAAATCACGCGGCCTGCCGGCGCGGAACGGTGTGAAATTCCTCGTCTCGGGAAGAGGGCGCTGGGAGAATTGCGGCGGGCAGGATGCGCGCTGCGACGGCTTGCTGATGGACCGCCCGAGGTCGGTGATGGATGGCTACGAAGCCAGCTGCGCCAGGTGTCATGGCCGGCGCTGGTCGCGGGCGTGTCGGACTACAGGGCCTGCCCAGCTTGCCGATTGGCAGGGATGCCGGCGGCGGCGATGTCCTGGCAGAGCAGCTGCCGCGAATGCGGAGTGCGGCCCTTGCAGTAGCGTTGCGTAGAATAAGGTGACCTTCGATGTTTTCGCTTTTTGATGCTGCGCTGGCATTGCTGGCCAACGCGGATACCGTGATCCATGCGGCCCTATGATTGCCATCACTACCGTGCATAAAGGAGAGGGCGACGATGAAGCTCCATTTCACTGACGGGTCACCGTATGCGCGCATCGTGCGCATCCTGATCCTGGAGAAAAGGCTGACCGAACGCGTGCAGCTCATTCCGGCCGCGGTGCGCGTCGCCGACAGCCCCTACTACGCCATCAATCCCTCCGGGCGCGTGCCCTATTTTGTCCGTGACGACGGCGTCGGCATGGAGGACTCCGCGCTGATCTGCGCCTGGCTTGATCAGATCGATGGTCAGCCGTGCTTTGCCTGGACGGAGGACGCCACCGGCTGGGAAGGCCGCCGCCTGGAAGTGCTGGCCCGCAGCATGCTCGACGGCCTCGCGGTGTGGGGGCGCGAGCTGGCGCGGCCCGAGAACGAGCGTTCGCCCACCATCCTGCGCCACGAGGCGGCACGCTGCCGGCGCCTGGCTGACGTGTGGGAACAGGGCGGGATCGACCATCCGCTGATGCGCGGGCCGCTCAACCTGGCGCAGCTTACGCTGGCCTGTGGCCTGGGTTTCGAGGCACGCTTTCCGGCGCTGGACTGGCGCACCAGCCATCCGCGACTGTGCCACTGGTTCGCCGACATCTCGCGCCGCCCTTCGCTGGCGGCAACGGTGCCGGGAAAGGCGCATGGCTGATCGATAGGCCGGAGGCAACGTCCTTGTCGGTCCTGCGCCACGCTGTACGGGGGCAGCGTGCGGTCCCATAATCCCCGGCCATGCGCATGCTGTCCGGAGCCCATGCTCCAGGACTGGCCGACCAGAGGCCTGCAGCGCATCCACTAACCAGGAGGCGTTCATGGTCCGGCAATCCATTTCAGCAGTATTGGCATGCTTGTCTTGCGCAGGCCTTGCGCATGCCCAATCCACTGCGCCGGCATGGCCGAGCAAACCGGTGCGCATCGTCGTGCCCTTTGTCGCCGGTGGCAACACCGATGTGGTGGCGCGACCGCTGGCTGCCAAGCTGGCGGAGTACCTGGGCCAGCCTTTTTTGGTCGAGAACCGCGGCGGTGCCGGCACGGTGATCGGCGCGGAGATCGTGGCCAAGGCGCCAGCCGATGGTTATTCCCTGCTGGTGGCGACGCAGAACACGCTGTCCATCAAGCCTTCCACGCATCCCAACCTGCCCTACAACGTGGGGCGCGACTTCGCGCCCGTCGCCCTGCTTACCGAGTATGGCTACGTGATGGTGACGCGCCTGGCTTTTGGTCCGAAAACCATGCAGGAGATGCTGGCTCTGGCGCGCACCAAGCCGGGTGAAGTAAGCCATGGCTCGACGGGCAATGGGTCTTCCGGCCATGTGGCGCAATTGCTGCTGGAATCCATGGCCGGGCTGAAGATGCTGCACGTGCCGTACAAGGGCAACACGCCCATGATCTCGGACATGATGTCCAACCAGCTCGACAGCGGCATGATGGGCCTGGCCGCGGTGCAGCCGCTGGTGAAGTCGGGCAAGCTGCGCCTGATGGCCGCCGCCACCGACAAGCGCATCGCCGAGCTGCCGGACCTGCCCACCGTGGCGGAAGCCGGCTACCC
>CAIPGJ010000978.1 GCA_903864555.1 uncultured Pseudomonadota bacterium
ATCCCCGTGGGGCGCCTGGGCAAGCCCGAGGACTGCGCCGCTGCGGCGGTGTTCTTCTGCTCACAGCAGGCCGGCTTCATCACCGGCACGACCTTGCAGGTGGATGGCGGCATGACGGCGACGCTCACCTGAGCGAGGGGGCTAGCATGGCTCCCCGATTCCGCACCCTTGGCTGAGTCACGCAAGCCGCGGCTGACGCTCAGGCGCGGCATCACTGCAGCCCTGCTGTTCAGCCTGTGCGCACTGCTGATCGCGGCACCGTCTCCGCCTGGCCTGCCGGTGGCCGGGCAGAAGGTGATTGCCGTGGCCATCCTCACGGTGGGACTGTGGTGCACTGAGGCGCTGGCGGCCGGCACCACCGGCGTGGTGCTGATCCTCGCTTTGCTGGTCACCGGCGGGGTGCAGGGTGTCCCGGAGGCACTGTCGGGCTTTGCCGATCCGGTGGCCTACTTTCTGGTGGGCGTGCTCACCATCGGTCTGGCGGTGTCGAAAAGCGGCCTCGCAGACCGCGTGGCGCGCTGGTTCCTGCGTCGCTCCAGCAGTAGTGCCCGCGCCTTCTACCTGGAACTGCTGTATTCCTTTCCGCTGCTGACGCTGATCCTGCCCTCGGCCACCACACGCTCGGGGATACTGGTGCATGTGTATGACCAGGCCATGGAACTGGCCAGGGTGCCCCGCGGTTCACCGCTGGCGCGCGCAGTGATGATGGCGCTCAACTCCATCAACCGGCTGGCCTCGACGGTGTTGCTCACTGGCGGGATCACCCCGGTGGTGTCGGCCTCGCTGATCGGCGGCATCTACTGGAGCCAGTGGCTGCTGCTGATGAGCATTCCCTATCTCGCCCTGCTGGTGATCGGCTCGCTGCTGATCGCCTGGATCTACCGCGATGCCTTCAGCCAGCGGCTGGCGCCGCACGAGGAGGCGCCGGCCACACCGCTGTCGGCACGCGAAGTGCGCGCCCTGGTGATCACCCTGGGCGCGTCGCTGTTGTGGCTCACCGATTCGCTGCACCACTGGAACCCGGCGGTGCCGGCGGTGATCGCGTGGGTGTTGCTGCTGATGCCGCGCATCGGCGTGGTCAGTCTGCGCGATTTCAATCGCGAGGTGGGCTGGTCGAGCTTCATCGTCATCGCCTCCTCGATGTCGCTGGCGCGCGCCCTGATGGACAGCGGCGGCAGTGCCTGGATTGCCGGTCTGGTGGTCGGGCAGGTCCCGGCCTTCCGGGATTCGCCCATGCTGATCGTCGCCGCCATCATGCTGGCCTCGGTGCCGGTGCGCATGCTGATCCCCAACATCACCGGCTTTCTTGCCACAACCATTCCCATTGCCATGTCCATCGGGGCGACCACTGGTGTCAACCCGATGCTGTGCGGATTGGCCGTGATGATCGCCGGCGACGCGGTGCTGTACTACCCGGCGCAGAGCGCCTCCTCGCTGGTGGTGCATGCCATGGGCCACCTGGGCGTGCGCGAGATTTTTCTGTTCGGGGTGTGGATGACGCTGGTGGCCTTCTTCGTGGTGTTCGCGGTGGCCATCCCGTGGTGGGGGCTGGTGGGGGAGCCGCTGCGGGTGTTGTCGCTGACGCCCTGATGCCGGCGTGCTGGCACGGGACCGGGGGCATCCTGTATTGATATGATCAATTTCGAGAGTGATGCATTTTATTTATTAGATTTACAAGACTATTGTTATCATAAAAATAAGAAGCCATGCGGAAGCTTGGCGTCGGTGACATTTCGCGTCGACGGTCTGGACAGTCCAGTCAGGCCGAACGGTCCGAACGGTCCGGCCATCCGCCAGCCGTGATTCTGATATCGTTACTGCGATCAGCGCCGGAACGGCTGCGCGATGCCACAACATCGAGCTGCCTTCATCCGGCGCCCCAGGCTTCACATCGGCCCGCAGGGCAGCGGGCCCTCATCGCTTTTCCAGACAGGGAGTCGTTCAAGTGAAAGCCAAGCTTGCCGTTGTTGCCGTGCTGGCCATGCCTTTCTCGATTGCTGCGCAGGATGCGCGTGCCGCAGAGTCCGGCCCGAAGGCCGCCTGTGAAGCGCTGGGCGGCAGGACGCTGCCTGCCAGTGCCATCAGCCTGCCGACGACAGGGGCCACGGTCACATCAGCCGTATTCGTCGGCGCCGCGGATGCGGGCAATGCGCATGGCGAGTATTGCCGTGTGCTCGGGGCCATCCATCCGGTGGACCCGAGCGCACCGCAGATCCGCTGGCAGGTGAACCTGCCGGGCAAGTGGAATGGCAAGGCGCTGCAGATGGGCGGGGGCGGTTACAACGGCAACATCCCGAACACCCTGTCCAAGCCCAAGCTCGGCCTGGATGGCATCCCGTCGCCGCTGGCAAGCGGCTACATCACCCTCGCGAGCGATTCGGGGCATCAGGCTCCCGACTCCAATGACGCATCGTTCGCGCTGAATGACGAGGCTTTGGCCAATTTCGGCTACATGCACATCAAGAAGACGCTGGACGTGGCGGTGCAACTCGCCACGGCACGTTACGGCAAGGCGCCGCAGCGCGTGTACTTCGAGGGTGGCTCCACCGGCGGGCGCGAGGCGCTCACCGCGGTGATGCGCTGGCCGCAGTCCTACGACGGCGCGCTCACCAATTACCCCACCGCCAACTTCATGGGCCTGCGGCTGTGGGGTGCGGCACTGGCGCGCGCCATCTACGACAACGACTCCGCCGGCTGGATCCCGCCGGCACTGGTGAACCGCATCGCCTCCGAGTCCATCGCAGCCTGCGACGCACTCGATGGCGTCACCGATGGCATGGTGAGCAACATGGCCGCCTGTCGTGAGCGCTCCAGCCAGCTGGTCGCCAGCCTGGCGTGCAAGGCCGGGGAAACCGGCACGCCGGCCCACTGCCTCACGCCGGTGCAGATCGAGCGGACCCTGGGCGTCTACCACGATGGTTACCGGCTGCCTTACGCGTTCGCCCACGGCATCAGCAATTATCCGGGCTACAACAGCCTGGAAGGCATCTCCATGCAGATCGGTTCGCAGAAGGGCTACATCGAGCCGCCGCCGACCGGGCCCAATGCGCACCATGTCAATCGCGCCGACCAGTTCCTCAAGTACTTTGTCACCCGTGACCCCGCCTTCAATCTGCTCTCGCTGGACATCCGCAATCCGGGCCGCTGGAAGGACCGCATCGTGAGCCTGTCGGACATCCTCGGCGCCAGCGATCCGGACCTCACACGGCTCAATGCCAGGGGCGGCAAGATCCTCTGGGCGCAGGGCCAGGATGATCCCAGCGTCAGTCCCTATGCCAATGCCGAGGTATACCAGTCCATGGTGAAGCGCATGGGCCAGGCTGCGGTGGACAACTTCATGCGCTTCTACCTGATCCCGGGCCTGGCGCACGGCGGCGGCAACTTCTCGCCCACCTGGGACAACCTGGCCATCCTGGACAACTGGGTGGACCGCGGCATTGCGCCACCCGTGGCACCGGTTGCCTACGACGGCACCAGGACGTCCACGCGGGGGCGTTCGCGCCCGATGTGCACCTATCCGGGCTGGCCGCATTACAGCGGCGCGGGTGACATCAACCAGGCTGCCAGCTACCGCTGCGTGAAGTAGCCTCGGCGCCTGCACGAAGGGGGCAGGCGCGGGGCGCTATCATGTGCCCTCACAGAATCCGAGAACGAAGGAGGACAACCGTGCCCTACGCCACCCTGGACGGAATCAAGACCCATTACATCAAGCAAGGCAGCGGTCCGGCGCTGCTGATGATGGCCCCGCGTGGCTTCAACTCCACCATCGACAGCTGGCACCAGAAGTTCTGGAAGGAGATGGATGTGTTCGGCGCGTTGGGCAAGCACTTCACCTGCATCGCC
>CAIPGJ010000979.1 GCA_903864555.1 uncultured Pseudomonadota bacterium
GACTGGCCAGGCAACATCCAGTCGAGCAGCACCACATCGGGGAGCACCTCGCGCACCAGCCGCTCGGCCTGCTCGGCGTCGAGCGCACGCATGACGGCATAGCCCGCATGCTCAAGATGAACCGCGAGCAGCTCCTGAATCGCCGGTTCATCCTCGACTACCAGCACCTGCACGGGCATTTCCGGACCTTTGCTCTCTGTATTGATTGACCACGGCAGTGTATGACCACGCAGTGACAGTTTTATTACAGTTCGGAATCGGATACCATCATCCGGCAGATTGTCCTCTGCCTTGCCTGGGTGCGCGAGGCCTCCCCTGGCACACCAGCCCCTTGCAACGCCTGCAGCCACTCCAACCAAGACCTTGAACCACTGAGCCCCATGTCCGGACTGAAACCTGGCACTCCGACGCCAACAGAAATCAAGCTGCACCAGAAATCCCGCCGCCTGGAGATCAGCTATGAGGACGGGCAACGCTTCGAGTTCACGCACGAGTTCCTGCGTGTGCACTCCCCCTCTGCCGAGGTGCGCGGCCATGGGCCCGGCCAGGAGGTGCTGCAGACCGGCAAGAGCGGCGTGGAGATCGTGGCACTCGAACCGGTGGGCAGCTACGCCGTGCAACCGAGCTTCTCTGACGGACACAATACCGGGATCTACTCCTGGGCCTACCTGTACGACCTGGGCTTGCGGCATGACCGCCTGTGGCAGCACTATCTGGACAAGCTGCAGGCCGCAGGCGCCAGCCGCTGAACAAGGCACGCAACCATCATGAGCACACACTTCGGATTCCAGACAATCGAGGAAGCAGACAAGGCCAGGCGTGTCGGCGAGGTTTTCTCCTCGGTCGCACGCAAGTACGACGTGATGAACGACCTGATGTCGCTGGGCCTGCACCGCTTGTGGAAAAAATTTACCCTCGAGGCCAGCGGCGTGCGCGCCGGACAACGCGTGCTCGACGTGGCCTCCGGCTCCGGCGACCTGGCACGGGCTTTTGCCAAGCGCACCGGTCCGCAGGGACAGACCTGGGCCACCGACATCAATGGCGAAATGCTCGCGGTCGGGCGCGACCGCCTGCTGGATGCCGGATTGCTGCTGCCCGCAGTGCGCTGCGACGCCGAAGCCCTGCCCTTTCCCTCGAACTACTTTGACTGTGTCAGCGTGGCCTTCGGCCTGCGCAACATGACCCGCAAGGACCGCGCACTCGCGGAAATGCAGCGTGTGCTGCGCCCCGGTGGCTGCCTGCTGGTGCTGGAATTCTCCAAGGTCTGGAAGCCGCTGGAAAAGCCCTACGACTGGTACTCCTTCAATGTTCTGCCGCAACTGGGCCAGCGTATTGCCGGTGACGCCGACAGCTACCGTTACCTGGCCGAGTCGATACGCATGCATCCGGACCAGCAGACCCTGCGGGAAATGATGGAACAAGCCGGACTGGAGGATGTCGAATTCTTCAATATGGCTGCTGGCGTCGTCGCGCTGCATCGTGGACGCAAGTACTAGGGAAACACTGATCAAGTCTCGAATCGAGGATAGTCGTTCAAATGTTTCCTCTGAAGTGGGGGATAGACAAGGGGGCGTAGCCACTTGTTCAGTCCTTCACTAGGATCACATTGATCCGGTCCTGGTGGTGCAAGGGATCTTCGCCGCCGAGACCGGAAATGGCGACTTTTCAGGCAGGCCTTGCCCCTCCTGGTCCATGTTGCCTGGTCACCGTCCAATGCCGGCTTGCCGGCCCTGGGTGGCCGGGGCATCGGATCCGCGGCCAAGCCGTACAAGTTGTTGCACGCAAACGGAGAACATCATGAAGCTGCTGAAGGCTGGCATTCTTGCCCTGTCGCTCGGCGTCGCAGGCGGCAGCATCGAAAGCGCCGAAGCGGCACGTTTCGGCGGTGGCCGCAGCATCGGTGTGCAACGTGCCTATAGCCAGCCCCAGCGGCAGGCAACGCCACCACAACAGCAGGGCCCGTCCTCAGCACAGCCGGCGCAGTCTTCCAATCGCTGGATGGCCCCCATCGCCGGTGTGGCCGCCGGCCTGGGCCTGGGTTGGCTGCTTGCCCAGGGCGGCATGGGCCCGATGTTGCTGGGACTGCTGGTCCTGGCCAGTGCCATCAGCCTCGTCATGCTGATGGCACGACGCGACGAGGCAGCTGCCGCTTCGGCCACGACCGCTCTGCGGCACGCTGGCGTGAGCCATGGGACGGCAAGACTACAGCCGGGGCCCGAGCGCATGCCTTTGGAACCGCCTCTGTCCGAAAAAGCCAGGAGCGACAGCAGCACCTGAACAAGCCAGGGCCTGGTGATTGCGGCCGGGATCTTGGGAACCCGGGAACCCGGCAAACCTCCTGACGCAACCAGCACGAGTGCGCTCTGCGTTGGTGTGATTGCCGCATGCATCGGCCTCGTGTTCAAATACCCCATGCTCGAATTGCCACCCATTGCCGGAATCAACCATGTGCTCACGCAGCATGAGTGGGCACGCCAGCGCCTTGCGCCTTTTGCGGGACAAGTGGTGGAACTGCGCCTGCCGCCCCTGCCCGAACTGCGCTTTGCCATCCGCGACGACGGCCTGCTGAAGTCAGCCGGCCGCCATGTGGCCCCTGCCCTGAGCGTGCTGATCAAGCCTGCCGCGGTGCCCTTGCTGCTGGCCCACGACGAGCGCGCCCTGCACGACCTGGAATTTTCCGGCTCTGCCGAACTGGCCCAGGTGTTGCAACAGCTGTTCCGCAACCTCCAGTGGGATGTCGAGGCGGACCTGTCCCGCGTGTTCGGCGATGTCC
>CAIPGJ010000980.1 GCA_903864555.1 uncultured Pseudomonadota bacterium
ACCTGCGAGCTGAAGGTGAACAACAGCGTGGCCACCAGCAGCAGCCACGGGATCAGCCGCGAGAAAGCGGCATTGGACGTGGCGAGCAGCAACAGCCCGCCGGCCAGTCCACCGATGATGGATATCACCCCGAGCAATACCGCCCAGCGACCATGACGCCGCACCTCCTTGCGGTAAGCCCAGGCGCTGGACAGGCTGGCAGGCCACAGGGCCACGGTGTTGCTGGCATTGGCCATCACCGGCGGCACACCCGCCGCCAGCATGGCGGGAAAGGAAAAAAACGTCCCGCCACCGGCCATGGCATTCATCCCCCCGGCGAGAAAAGCCCCCACTGCAACCAGCAGGACATCCAGCAGCGTCATGCGTTTGGCTGCGACATCAGCTGGGTCAGGTGAACTCCCGGAGGGGACATGCAGGGCTTTCTGGAGTGCAGGAACAGGGAAGGGGTCGATGATAACCGATGGATCTTTGCCTCATGGCAGGGATGGCGTACTGTCGGCAGATGGCCCCCTGGCCGCAGAACCCGTGACAAGCGGCATCACCAATCAGGCGGGCCGCGGGTTTATCATCTGCGGCTGCCCGACCGCGCGGCTTTCCTGGCTGCGGCACAGCAAGAACGGAATTTCATGCACGACATCAGACCCGGCCAATCGACAGAGTTGCTGAAGGAGCTGCACATCCTGACGCGCGACGGCCGCATGAACCAGGACAGCCGGCGCAAGCTGAAGCAGGTCTACCACCTCTACCAGTTCATTGAACCGCTGCTGCTGCAGGTGCAGCAAGAACAGGGCCGCATCCGCCTGGTGGATTGCGGCGCCGGCAAATCCTATCTGGGCTTCATCCTCTACGACCTGTTCTTCAAGTCGCTTGCCGGAGACGTGCAGGTCATCGGCATCGAGACCCGCGAGGAACTGGTGCAAAAATCCCGTGAACTGGCGAAGCGCCTGGGATACACCGCCATGTCCTTCATGAACCTCCAGGTGGAGCAGGCCATCGCCAGCGCCGACCTGCCGGACACCGTGGACATCGTCACCGCCCTGCACGCCTGCGACACCGCCACCGACGATGCCATCCGCTTCGCCCTGGCGAAGCAGGCGCGCTTCATCGTGCTGGCGCCCTGCTGCCAGGCCGAAGTCGCGGCAGTGCTGCGCAGGAACAAGGCGAAGTCGAATTCTGCCAGGCCGCTGGCGGAGATCTGGCGCCATCCGCTGCACACGCGCGAGTTCGGCAGCCACATCACCAATGTGCTGCGCTGCCTGCAGCTGGAAGCCCATGGCTACCAAGTCACGGTCACCGAGCTGGTGGGCTGGGAACATTCGATGAAGAACGAGCTCATTGTCGCCAGTTACAACCCGGATGTGCCAAGCCGGCGCGCCGCCGAACGCCTGAACAACATACTGGAGGAAATCGGACTGGATGCCCTGCGTGAGCGCTTCTTCACCGGCGCCGATCCGGTGGCAACATCACCGGAGGGCGCATCATGACTCTGGAAAAAATCCTGCAGAGCCAGGGCTTCGGCTCACGCAAGCAGTGCCGGCACCTCATCTGGAACGAAGAAGTCAGTGTCGGTGGCAGCGTGATCACCGACATCGATGCCGAGTACGCCTGCGAAGGCCTGACGTTCAGCGTGGCCGGGACGGCGTGGCTTTTCCGCCAGCAGCTCTATCTCGCCCTGAACAAGCCGCCCGATTACGAATGCTCGCGCAAGCCCAGCCACCACCCGGGCATCCTCACGCTGCTGCCTGCGGCGTATGTCGCGCGCAACACCCAACCCGTGGGACGGCTGGACCACGACACCACCGGGCTGCTGCTGCTTTCCGATGACGGCGCCTTCATCCATGCGCAGTCCTCGCCCAAGCGCCATGTGCCCAAGACCTATGTGGCAAGCACCTTCGAGCCGGTCACCCCGGCCCTGTTGCAGCAGTTCACCGAAGGCGTGAAGCTGGTGGACGAGACGCACCCCATAGCAGCAGCGGTGCGGCAACTGGACACCCACGAACTGGAACTCACCATAGACCAGGGGAAATACCATCAGGTGAAGCGCATGCTCGCCGCCGCCGGCAATCATTGCGTGGCACTGCGCCGCAGCGCCATTGGCAGGCTGACCCTGGCATCGCTTGAACTGCCGGTGGGCGAGTGGTGCCATCTCAC
>CAIPGJ010000981.1 GCA_903864555.1 uncultured Pseudomonadota bacterium
GATTGGCTCAGGCGGCGCATATGCGCAAGCAGCGGCCATTGCGTTGTTGAGCCACACCGAGTTGTCGGCGCACGATATCGTCAAGAAGTCGCTGGAGATCGCGGCCGATATCTGCATCTATACCAACATGAACCACACCATTGAGACCTTGTGAAACCATGTCATCCATGACCCCGCAGGAAATCGTCCACGAACTGGACAAGCACATCGTCGGTCAGGACCGCGCCAAGCGGGCCGTGGCCATTGCGCTCAGGAACCGCTGGCGCCGCCAGCAGGTGGCCGAGCCGCTGCGCCAGGAGATCACGCCCAAGAACATCCTGATGATCGGGCCCACCGGCGTGGGCAAGACCGAGATTGCGCGCCGCCTGGCGCGTCTTGCTGACGCCCCCTTCATCAAGGTCGAAGCCACCAAGTTCACCGAGGTCGGCTATGTGGGGCGCGATGTCGACACCATCATCCGCGACCTGGTCGAAACCGGCATCAAGCAGACGCGCGAGGCTGCGACGCGCAAGGTGCGCCATCAGGCCGAGGCCGCCGCCGAGGAGCGCATTCTCGACGCGCTGTTGCCGCCGGCGCGTGAGGTCGGATTTGCCCCGCGCCCGGAAGCGGCAGAAGACTCCGCGGCACGCCAGAAATTCCGCAAGAAGCTGCGCGAAGGCGAACTGGATGAGCGGGAGATCGAGATCGAGGTGGCGGCCAGTCCAGGACAGATGGAGATCATGGCGCCCCCCGGCATGGAAGATCTGACGCAGCAGATCCAGGGGATGTTCCAGAACATGGGGGCCGGCCGCAAAAAGCTGAAGAAACTGCGTATCAAGGATGCCTTCCGGCAGCTGACCGACGAGGAGGCCGGGCGCATGGTCAACGAGGAAGAGTTGCGCGCCCGGGCGCTGGCGAATGTCGAGCAGAACGGCATTGTCTTCATCGACGAAATCGACAAGATCACCGCGCGCCAGGAAACCTCAGGCGCCGATGTGTCGCGCCAGGGCGTGCAGCGTGACCTGCTGCCGCTGGTCGAGGGCACCACGGTGACCACCAAGTACGGCATGGTGCGCACCGACCACATCCTGTTCATTGCCAGCGGCGCCTTCCACCTCTCCAAGCCGTCGGACCTCATCCCCGAAATGCAGGGCCGCTTTCCAATACGTGTGGAGCTGGACTCGCTCAGCGTGGCCGACTTCGAGCGCATCCTCACTGCCACCGATGCCTGTCTTACCGTTCAGTACGCGGCACTGCTGGGCACCGAGCAGGTCAAGCTGGAGTTCCTTGAAGACGGGATCCGCCGTCTGGCTGAGATCGCCTGGTCGGTCAACGAGAAAACCGAGAATATCGGCGCGCGAAGACTGTACACGGTGATGGAGAAACTGCTCGAAGAGGTTTCATTCGAGGCGGGCCGGCGCGGCGTCGAATCTATCGTCATCGATGCGGCCTATGTCGATGGCCGCCTCAAGGATCTCGCGGCCAGCGAAGACCTCGCTCGTTACGTGCTTTGAACATTTGCCCCGCCTGGCGGGCGGCTCTGCAGAACCTTTCAGTTGGCTGACTAACGGGCATGCCGCCCTACTCCTGGGGGCATTGAGAATCAATATATTTTGATATCAATCATTATGGAAACCCAATAATCATGTTGACTTCATATTAAAACTGATCATATTGAAATGATTGTGTCGCGATCCGGGTTTCGGTATCAATCGTCGTGTGACATACTTTTTGCAGCTGTACACAAACAATAAAAAAATATCCCACCCTGCCAAAAGGAGAGTCACGATGCACAAGTTGCTCACTGCAGTACCCCTGACGTTTGCCACCTGCAGTCTGGCCTTTGCCCAGGCTGCCAAGCAGGCCGCCGACAAGCCCGTTGAACAGGCCGGCATGGAGTCGGTCATTGTGTTTGCTGTGCTGGTGGTGGTCGGCGTTGTCGGTTTCGTGGTTTACATGGCGAAGCAGAATGGCAAGAAGGACGGCGAGGCGGGCAGCTCCTAGCCGTCCATCCGCCACCGGCCATGCAGGGCCGGTGAAGTCGGGCTGTTCGTTTGTATCGAGGCGCTGGATAGCGGGGCATCCTCTGTCCCCCTGTCCGGTTGCTTGCCGGTTTGGCCTGCTTGCGCCCTCCAGGCACCGGTTTCACATCCGCGCTTGATTGTGCCCGAGGGCGTGGAAGCCCTTGTGTATGATTGCTTTGTCATGGGGGCAGCGTGGCATGCGGCACAATGCGAGCTGTGCGGCCTCGCCGTGTCCCACCTGGAAAGTCATGGTCCGGAATATTGTCCTTGCTGCCTGCGTTGGCCTGCTGATGCTGGGCCCACTGCCATCCCATGGGCATGAATACCATGCCGGCGCTCTATACATCGACCATCCTCATGCGCGTCCCACACCGCCGGGGGCACGTACCGGAGCCGCCTACTTCAGTGTCACCAACAAGGGCGGTTCACAGGACCGCCTGCTGCGGGCCAGTTCCCCCCGGGCTACTGCTGTCGAACTGCATAGCATGAGCATGGATGGCAATGTGATGCGCATGCGCGCCATGCCTGCCGTGGCCTTGCCGGCCGGGGCGATGGTGAAGCTCGAGCCTGGCGGGCTGCATGTCATGCTCTCCGGGCTGAAGCAGCCGCTGAAGGCCGGTGAGCGTTTTCCCGTGACGCTGGTGTTCGAGAACGCCGGTCCCGTCACGGTGGAGATTGCCGTGGTGGCCGCCGGCGCCGCCGCGTCCGACGCAAAGTCAGGGGCGCACGCCGGACACTGAAGCCCCGGGGCAGGCGCGGCGCCGGCCCCCACCTGCATGGGCATGCATCCATCCGATTCAAGTGGCTCTGTGTGTCTGGCCGGCATATTTTTTCCGACAACGGATTCCCCTTGAAATGCACCGGGGCTGCCCCATCTTCATGGACATGGGGCCAGCCCCCACCCATACCTCTCAAGGAGACCGCCATGCCCAGCATCACACGATATGACCCGATAGCCGATGTGTTCGATGATTTTCTGAAGGGCTTTTTCGTGCAACCGGTCAGCACCGCGCGGCGTGACCAGGCTGAGCAGTCGCGTGCTGCCCGCATAGACATCGTCGAGCAGAACGGCGAGTACAAGGTGCATGCCGAACTGCCTGGCGCGAAGAAGGAAGACATCAAGGTGCAGATTGACGGCAACCAGGTGTCCATCTCGGTCGAGACGCGTGTCGAACGCGAAGCCAGGGAAGGCGAGCGCGTGCTGCACAGTGAGCGCTACTACGGCAAGATCGCCCGCACCTTCCGCCTGGACAGTGAAGTGGATGACGCCAGGACCAGCGCCCGCTACGAGAACGGCATCCTCGAGCTGATCCTGCCGAAGAAGGAACAGCCAAGCGCGCGGCAGATCACCATCCAGTAAGCCGCCGGCAGGCTGTGCCCCCCCGCAGGACAGCTGTTCTGCAAGGGGCGCGATGGGCGCGGCCGGACCGGGGCAGGTTCCTGCTCCGGCTGCTGCGCAGGTTGCCGGGTGTCCACCCCCTGCGCTATCCCGGGATCTCACCTGCAATCCGGTTTCGGGTCGGGCCCACGGGGTAGAATCGGCCAACATTTTTTATGGTGTTGCCGATGAACGCCTCCAGTTCCAGCCCTCCTGCCGCGATCAAGGCACAGATCCTCGCGGAAGCCCTGCCCTATATCCGCCGCTTCCATGGCAAGACCATCGTCGTGAAGTACGGTGGCAATGCCATGACCGATCTGGCGCTGCAAAAAAGCTTCGCGCATGACGTGGTGCTGCTGAAACTGGTCGGCATGAACCCGGTGGTAGTCCACGGGGGCGGCCCGCAGATCGAAGAGATGCTGAAGAAGCTCGACATCAAGTCGAACTTCATACAGGGCATGCGCGTCACCGATGATGCGACCCTGGACGTCGTCGAGATGGTGCTGTCCGCCCTGAACAAGGACATCGTGACGCTGATCAACCAGGCCGGCGGCAAGGCGGTGGGACTGACCGGCCAGGACGGGGCCTTCGTGCGGGCGCGCAAGATGATGCTGCCGGACCAGAAAAACCCTGACAAGCTGCTCGACATCGGACAGGTCGGCGAGATTGCCTACATCGACCCCAGCGTCATCGATACGCTCGAAGGCGGTGGCTTCATCCCGGTCGTGGCGCCCATCGGCGTTGGCGAGGGTGGCGAGACCTACAACATCAATGCCGACCTGGTGGCGGGCAAGCTCGCCGAGGTGCTGAAGGCGGAAAAACTGGTGCTGCTCACCAATACCGCCGGAGTGCTGGACAAGGACGGCAACCTGCTCTCTGGCCTCACCCCCAAGCGCATCGAGGAACTGGTGGGAGAGGGCACGCTGTCAGGCGGCATGCTGCCCAAGATCTCTTCGGCGCTGGATGCCGCGCGCAGCGGAGTAAGGGGTGTGCACATCATCGATGGTCGCGTCGATCATGCCCTGTTGCTGGAGATCCTCACCGAGGAAGGCGTCGGCACGATGATCCGCAGCAAGTAAGCGTCCCTGTCGGAGCGCGCCAGCTTCCGACATCAGGGTCTGCCAGGCACGCCGGGGTCACATCGGCGGCCTGACCGGCCTCGCACAACCAGAGGAGGTCGCGGCCATGCAGTTCCAGCAGGCATTCGCAGGATTGAAGGTGCTCACGGTGGCGAAGGTCTATGCCGCGCCATTCGCGGCTTACCAGCTTGGATTGCACGGCGCCGACGTCATCTGCATCGAGGAACCGGGCAAGGGCGACAGCACCCGCACCGGCGGCAGCGCGTCCAGCAAGCCCTTTTCCGACCGCCACATGGGCACGGCCTTCCTGGCCCATGGTGCCAACAAGCGCTCGCTCACCCTGAACCTGCGCACTCCCGAGGCCCAGGCCATCTTCAGGAAGCTGGCGGCCGAGGCCGATGTCATCATCGAGAACCTGCGCACCGGCGACATGGAACGCTATGGCCTGGGTTACGAGGCCATCCGCGCCATCAACCCGCGCATCATCTACAGCTCCCTGACCGGATACGGACAGACGGGTCCGAAAAAGCGCGATGCCGCCATCGACATGGTCATACAGGCGGCCAGCGGCCTGATGAGCGTGACCGGCACGCCTGAGTCGGGCCCCTTGCGCGTCGGGGTGACTTCCGTCGACTACCAGTCCGGTCTGTCGCTTTCACTCGCGCTGGTGATTGCGCTCTATCACCGCGAGCGGACCGGCGAAGGGCAGCGCGTGGATGTGTCCATGCTGGAGACGGCGCTGGTGTGCATGAGCGCC
>CAIPGJ010000982.1 GCA_903864555.1 uncultured Pseudomonadota bacterium
CGCCATATTCTTCCGGGATCGACATGCCCAGCACGCCGATCCGGGCCAGCGCCTTCAGATTCGCCTCGGGGTAGGTGCCGTCCAGATACTTGATCGAATTGCGCCGAAAATCCATGTCACGGGCCACCTCACGCACGGCGCCGATCAATGCACGCTGCTCCGGGGTAAGCAGGAGTCTCTGATGGGTCATGGTGTCTTCCTGTGAAGGGCCGGATTCCGGAGGGGGAGGGCCTGCAATCCATACAGACTGCCGGGTATTGCAAGGATGCGGGCCACACGATTTGTGCAAAAGCGCAAGGGCAAAAGCGCAAGGTCTGCCTGCGGCGATCCTAGCAATGCGTAGCGCCATGTGTCAAATCATTTAAAGGAATTGACGCCCTTTCCAGGAGCGCCTATGCTGTGCCGGAAATTTAAAAACATCCTTGGCATATCCTGATCGGCCTGGTCAGGGTTACTGCCGGGGCAAATCGCGTACACAACGTACGTACCGGGTCGACGCGGCCGGCACTAAAAACGGAGGTTCAGACATGACGACCAGCATGAAGAAGCGTTCGGCGACCGTTGTCCTTTGCGGCGCGGTTGCCACTGCTTTCCTGGGCTCGCTGCCGGTTGTGGCATCGGCGCAGGACAAGTTCCCCTCGCGCCCCATGCGCATGGTCATTCCATTCCCGCCCGGCGGCAGCAACGACATCCTGGGCCGTTTTCTGGCGCAGAAGATGACCGAGCGCATGGGTCAGAACGTGTTGGCCGACAACCGCGCTGGCGCCGACGGCATCATCGGTGCGGAGCTTGCCTCGCGCTCCACGCCCGACGGTTACACCATTCTCATCATCTCCACCAGCTACACCCAGAACCCGGCCATCCACAAGATGCCGTTCGATCCGGCCAAGGCGCTTATCGCCATCTCCCAGATCGCCACCGGCGCCATTGCCTTCTACGTTGCGCCCGATTCGCCGATCAAGAACATCAACGACCTGCTGGCTGCAGCCAAGGTGAAGACCGAAGCTGTGCGCTACGCCACATCGGGCATTGGCGGCGTGAACCACTTTGCCGGTGAATTGTTCAACGGCATGGCCGGCGTCAAGATGGGCCATGTGGCCTACAAAGGTGGCGGCCCCTCCATGGTGGACGTCATGAGCGCCCGCGTCGAAGTGGGCCTGGGTACGGTAATCCAGGCACTACCGCTGATCCGCAGTGGCAAGCTGAGGGCCATTGCAGTGACCACCGCCAAACGCTCTTCGGCACTGCCGGATGTGGCGACCATTGCCGAAAGCGGCGTGCCCGGCTACGACGCCGGCGTGTACTGGGGCGTGCTCGGACCAGCAGGTATCCCGCGCCCGATCGTCAACCAGCTCAACAAGGTGATTGGCACCATTCTTCAGGATCCCGAGACGGTGAAACGCCTGCAGAACGAAGCCGCTGAAGCGACGGTGGGTACGCCTGAGGCCTTCCAGAAAATCATCCTGAACGACCTGCAGAAGTGGGCCAGGGTCGCCAAGGAAACCGGCATCAAGGTCGAGTAAGCCGCCGGAACCGGCAACCCCCAATGCATTCGGCAGTTCGCACTGCGAGAGCATTGGGGATCTGATCACAAAGCAAACGGGCCATGGTGGCATTGCCATCAGGGCCCGTTCATTTCACACAGGATCCCCAATGGCCGGCCACATTGACAGTAGTGCTGCAAAAGGCGAACCCGTCATTGACGCCTTCATCAACCTGTCCCGGTCACTGCGCTGGAAGGATGTGGCCGCCACGACACAGGCCAATGTCAGGCGCGAGTTGCTCGACTGGACTGGTGCCGCCATCGCCGGCCGCCATGCACGGGGGATACCGGGCTGGCTCCAGGTACTCATCGACATGGGAGGACGTCCTGACGCACGCGTGCTGGGCGGACCGATGGTGCCGGCGCCGACTGCGGCGCTGTGCAATGGCTACTATGGTCACGTACTCGAGTTCGACGACACCCA
>CAIPGJ010000983.1 GCA_903864555.1 uncultured Pseudomonadota bacterium
AGCCGCTGCGCGAGCTGTTCACGGATGAAGTGCGCGAGCTGGGCGTGGCCCTGGGCCTGCCCCGCAACCGGGTGTACCGCCACCCCTTTCCTGGCCCAGGCCTGGGCGTGCGCATACTGGGTGAGGTCAAAAAAGAGTTTGCCGACCTGCTTCGCCGCGCCGACGACATCTTCATCCAGGAATTGCACAACTTTCAGGACGAGGCCACCGGCAAGACCTGGTACGAGCTCACCAGCCAAGCCTTCACCGTGTTTTTGCCGGTGAAAAGCGTGGGCGTGATGGGTGACGGCCGCACCTACGACTACGTGGTGGCCCTGCGCGCCGTGCAAACCAGCGACTTCATGACCGCCGATTGGGCCGAACTGCCCTACGCCCTGCTGAAAAAGGTGTCCAGCCGCATCATCAACGAGGGGCGCGGCATCAACCGCGTGACCTATGACGTTAGCAGTAAGCCGCCGGCGACGATTGAGTGGGAGTGAGGGGGTCTTTCGGCATACTTGAAATCGTGTTTTAAATCAATAAGTTACTGATCTCTATCAACTATCCGAGATACATCATCAACAGCATGAAAAGTGCAGTTCAAGTTGATGCCCTGCAAAGGAATTTGCCTCTGTTGTAGCTTCGGACAGCAAAAAGCATCGACTCCAGATTGACGGTAAATCTGACGGTAAAAATTTGCGGCAATGTGGCTGCTATAAATTTACCACAACACGAATTTCGGACCTGACGGTAAAGATATCGTCTGAAATCGCTGACAAAACATGAACTTGCAATTTGTGTAGCCTGCGATTTGGCGTGACGGTAAACGTGGCCTCCGGGACAGTCAGCTGTCGGGCCACCGGCCAACGTAGCCATTCCACCCTCTGATCGGGAACCCTACGGCCGCTGCAACTGCGCACAGGTGCCTTGTGGCCCTGTCAAGCAAACTGCAACTCGATCTTGCCTGCGCGGCGGCGCACCGGGCCGACCACGATCATCACGTCGTGCCCCAATCTGGCCACCAACTCAAGCAACTTGGCCTCGCTGACGCCGCGAAACCGACCCCGTGTGATGCGGGAGACCTTGGACTGGTCGATGCCAAGCACGGTTGCGGCATCCGCCTGCTGACGACGCGCCTCGACCGAGCGCGAGATTTCGCTTGCGAGCCTGGATTTGCGCTGCATTTCGGCTGCATCCGCGTATCCCAAGTCTGCATAGACATTGGTGCTGCCTTCCTGGATCGTGATCTCTTGCGGTTCATTCATTTGCGTACTCCATGCTGCGCCTGCCAAATTTCAAAATCCTGCTTGGCGGCTTTGAGGCGAGAAATGACCAGGTCCATATCGGGCTCGGGTATCGAAATTCCGCTCTTGGACTTCTTTTGGAAGCAGTGCAACACAAAGACCCATCCGGCAAGCTTGACGGTGTAGGCCATTGACGATGTAGACCACCCGATTATTGTCAATCCCTGGCTTCCGTAGTCAGCCACCGAGCGTGAGGTTTTTGACGCGGCGCCTGACGGCTTGCGATATTCGCTGCGCAGCAAATTTCGACTTTTGGTCAAATTGTCAATTCTGGTTGGAAGGTGTTGGCGCCTGTATGGGATTGCCGCAGGCAATCAATTTCGGCTGCCTCGCACCATTCGTCGGATGAACCACACGACGCAACGGTTTGAAGCGCCTTGCGCCAGGGCAGTCGAAATCTGCAACCTGGGCCGGAGGGACCTCGGCCGCAAGAGGCACCTTGAAAAGCACCTCGCGTTTTGTGCAGATGGACTTTTACCGCGCTATGGTGCGAATTCGCTCCAGGTCCTCCATCAGGGCTCCTGCCACGGCTTCTTCCGCAATGGCAAGCCTATGGCGGCGCATTGCGGGCGCGAGCAGCTTGTCCCAGGACGCGTCCGGCCCGTTATCGGCGAGGTCGCACCGGGAGTGCGGGGCGTCGTTCGCGGCGGCCTCGTAGTCGACAGTGGCAAGGCGCCAGGGCCGCGCCTGCCAGGTGCGCAGCACGTGGTTGGCGATGTGTATGCCGGGCCAGTCGAAGTCGCCGTGGTAGTGCAGGCGGGCACCGGCCTGTGCCAGTTGGGTCAGCAGCGTGCGTTGCGCCGCCGCCGGCATGCCCTCGGTGCAGACCATGGGTGCGCAGTGTGCACCCAGCCGGTCGGCGGCAATTGCGAGCAGATTGGGGTTCTCGCAGACGAACACCG
This sequence comes from uncultured Pseudomonadota bacterium, assembly GCA_903864555.1. The sequence goes on from CAIPGJ010000983.1 coordinate 2,186, forward strand.
GTTTGTCCCGAACGGACCATTGCGGCTGCGCACGCAGCAACAGGCGCAGTGACAGGTAAGCCGGCTCGCCTGCTGTCCACAACGAACCGGACCGCCCAAGGGCTGGCAAATTCAGCACCAGCGCCGGGCGCGCCAGCTCGTTCACCAGCACGCCGGCTCGCGCCCAGACGTCACGGTCGCGCGTCTCGGGCGCGCGCTGCGGGTCTGCGTCGTCGAGTGGCCCGGCTTCGCCGCCATCGGCCCCAGTTGACGCTTTGGCAACTCCCGTTTCCGGCGTCGCGAGCACCTCGGAATACCGCCAGGCGGCCAGAACGACACTGGCGGTCGGCTGGCCGGCGTCAAGCGCGTGGGCATTGCCCAGTGCCTCGGCCGCCAACTGTGACCGTGTCATGCCGGCGCCGGGCAGCCGGCGCAAGACCGCATCAGCACCCGCCAACAAGTGATCGGCAGCAACGACTTCCTGGCGGGTCAGGCGTTTGAGCAGGGTGGTGGCGCCTGGGGTTTGCAGCCAGCCTTGCAGCCTGGCATCGTGCCCGGCCCCGCCAGACACGGCGGACCAAGCCGCCTGCATTGCTGCGTTGACGTCGGTGCGGCTGATGATCGGGCCGTCGATCCGCTCCAGCACTTCCCGGAGCGAGCCCGCGACGCCGGCGGCGCGCAGCGCGGCGTCCAGCCGCGCGATGTCAATGCGGGCCGATCGTGCCGTGCCAGCCGGGCGGCCAGTGAGAAGCGCCAGCGCTTCGTGTTCGGTGGCGCTGAGTTGTGTGAGCAGCAGCGACTGCCCGTTGGCCCCGTCGATGCGGCGCTCGATCGCGCGTCGCAATCGCTGGCGCAGGTGTGCAAGGGTGGCACCACCCAGCAGGCGTTGGGCGCGGGCATCTGGCTCGGCGGGTGGTTGTTGGGCCGTCATGGCGCGGGAAATCGACGGTCCGGATCATCTTCGCGGCGCCGGGCCCGCCCGTCCCAGGTCCAGCGTGATACGTGCACGGCGTCGATGCCTTCGCGCCGCTGCAGTTGGGCAATCGCCACGCCGGGCAGTTCGGCGTAACAGGCCCATTCACGTTCGCTGGTGATCACGAAGTCGAGGTCGAACTCGCGGATCAGACCCATGCAGTGGGCGCGTGCCGCGTCATCGATGCCCGCGAAGGCTTCGTCCAGCAACACCAGGCGCGGCGCATGGACAGACCCGGCCTGCGAGTAGTAACTCGACACCGCCGCGAACAGCGGCACCGTCAGGCCCAGCGCACGTTCGCCGCTTGACGCCGGGCCGGACAGCGGGCGCCATTGGCCGTCCTGCCAGCGCTGGACCCGGAAACGGTGCCAGTGGCGGTAGTCCAGGGCGCGGGCCAGCTGTTCCAGCAGGCTGCCTCCCTGGTCCGAATCGGCCAGGGTGCGTTCGGCCGCAATGCGCTGCTGCAGCATCTCGCCGACGACCCGCCGGTCCTCGGCGCTCCACAGGTCGGTGCTGGTGTTCAGCAGCCGCTTGCGCGCAGCCTCCAACCCGATCGGCGCACCTTCGGCATTCTCAGGCAGCACTTGCCACTGCAGCCGGAATCTGACGCCGGTGGAGGTGGGCCGTTTTGCCAGCTCCGCGTTGATGGTGTCGACCTGGCGCTCCGCGTCGCGCAAGAGCTTCTGCACTGCGGACGCAATTTCTGCCTGCAGGTGGTTCTCCAGCACCTTGCGTTCCCCGGCGGTCAGCAGTTCACGGCGTTGCGCGATCTCGCCGTCGAGCCGCTTGCCGAGTTGGTCTGGGCGTTCGGGTCGGTTCTGGTAGACGATGCTGACCACCAGGCCGTAGTCGTTGGTCTCAGCCTGCGCCTGGTGGCTCAATGCTGCCAGGCCACGGCCGAGTTCGGTGTAGTCCTGCGAGATCTGGCTCTGCACACGGTTCCAGGCGTCGTCGTCGTCGGGGATGCTGGCCAGCGCCTGCTCGGTGCGCCGGGCCAGCGCCAGCGCGGCCTCGGTGGTCCACGCGGTGTGCAGCGGGGGCAGCTCGGCGCCGGGCAGGGCGGCGAGCAGCAGACCCGTGGCAGCAAAGCCCTGCAGGTGGCCCACTGCGATCTGGCGTGTCGTGGCGCGTTCGTCCAGCGTGTCCTGGGCATCCTGGGTTCGCTGCTCGGCGCGGGCGCGGGCCTCACCGCTGCTGCGCAGGGCTTCGCCGCTTTCGTTGCGCAGCAGCTCGCATTGCTGCACGGCTTGGCGCGCCTGCATCAGGCGCTGCTGCAGCTCCTCGACTCTGGCGCCCACCGATTCGCGCAGTGTTTCGAGCCGAATGCGTGCTTCGTCGGCCAGCAGCTTGCGCTCGGCTGATGCAGCTTCGGCCTGCAGCGCGTCGCGAAGGGCTTCCTCGGTGCGTTGCTGTTGCCGCTCGTGTTCTGTCAATCCATCGCGCAGCTCCCGTGCCGCCTGCGCCAGCGCGTGCAGCGTGTCACCGAAATTCTGCAGTGCCCGGTCGGTGGCATGCAGGGCGTCACGCGCTGGGGGCAGGCGCAGATCCTCGGCGTCACGGGACAAGGTCTGGCGCACCGCATTCCACTGGGTTGCTGCGTCCTGGAGTTGGATTTCAGCCTGGTCGAGCCGCCGTGCGGCGCTCTGGAACTCCCGCGCGCGCGCTGCGGCTTCGAGGTGCGCGCCGCGCAAGGCTTCGTCGGCGGGTGCGCGCTGCCACTCGGTGCCAGCCTGGTGCTGGTCCTGCGCGCGTTGCGCATCGGCTTGCTGCAGCGCGGACAGACAGAGGGCCAGCGCATCCAGGCGATCGGCAATGGATTCGAGGCGTCGCGCGCGTGCCTGGGCCCGCGCCGCGTAGCCGATGAATTCGGCGCTGGGCTTGTACCAGACGCCTGCGAGCGCGCCGAGGCGGAATCGGCCATCCGGACAGACCCAGGTGTCCGCCAAGCCGCCGTCCTGCGCGGTGCACGCGACGCCAGCCAGCAGGCGTTGCACCACGTCCGCTGGCACTGCTGCAGCCTGGGCGGCGACCAGCGCCGGCGCCAACCAGGCGCTCAGGGACTGCGACTGCACAGGCCGCTCGAGCCACTGCGCATCCTGGGGCAGTGGCAAGCCATCGGCAGCGAACATCTGGCCGTTGGGTGTGACCCATGCGTCGAGCAGTCCAGCGGCTTCCAGCGCCGCTTCAAGGCCGGCGCGCTGGGCCGTGGTCGCGGCCGGCACGAAGTCGACCAATTGCCACAAGGGCCCACCAGTGCGGCCCTGGCGCACGTCCGGCGCACGCCAGGCAGGGCAGGGCGGCAAGCGGTCCTCGCCCTGCAGCAGCCCTGCGCGTTCGGCCAGCAGCGCGTCTTGTTCTTCCATCACCACGCGCCGTTCGATGGCCAGCGCGGCCTGGTGTTGCGCCAGACGCAGGTTGGTGACTTGTTGGGCCGCATGCAGCGCGGTGCGGGCCGGGTTGTCGCCTTGCAGGCTGGCGGTCCACACGCCCAGGGCCTCCAGTACCATCGCGGTGTCCGGGATGTGCAGCTGGCGCAACTGCTCGGCATGGGTTTGCCACGCGTCCATCAGGTCGCGCCCGTGTTGTTCGACGGCCGCGTCGGCCCGGGCGCGTTCCTCCGCTGCCAGTTCGACGGCATCCTGGCGCTCGTCGCGGGCTTCCTGCTGGCGGGCGTGGGACTGGGCCGCGCGGTCCACGCTGTCGCAGTGCTGCAGCATCAGGGCCACGTGGTCGCGCCGCGTGGTGATCGCCTGGTGCAGTTCCTTGCGCGCGGCATCTAGGGCCAATGGCGCAAGGGCGTGCAACGCGGACGCACCACTGGCGGCCAGCGCGTTGGTGGCATAGACCGGCGTGAGGCCGGCCAGCCCGGCGCAGGCCGCCGCATCGCTTCGCGCCTCGTCCATGGCGCGGCGGGCAAGCCCTGCGCGCTGGCCGCGCTCACGCTCGACCTGTTGCTCACGGACATGCCGTGTGTTTGCTTCATCCCGTGCGCGCAGGGCTTGTTCGGCCTCACCCTGTCGGCGCAGGGCTTCACGGTCAGCCAGGTCAAGTTGTCTGGCGTCGGCGGTTGCCGGGTCGTTCTGCAGGCCTTCGAGCCGGGTGCGGCTGGCCAGCATGTTGGACTCGGCAGCGGCATGCCCTGCGTGCGCTTGTGCCTCCAGCGTCCGGGCTTCGGCCAGCAGGTCACGCCCTTCATTGAGAACGCGGCTTGCGTTGTCAAAGCCGGTTTGCGCGCTGCGCAGGCCGCGGGCCTGGCGCCGGGCCTGCGTGGCGGCATACAGCTGGTAGCGCTGGTTGAACTGGCCGACGGCGCGCGCCAGCGCCTCGTATTCCTCCAGTTCGCGGCGGTAGGTTTCCAACTGGTTCAGTGCGTCGGCCACATCCGCCAGCAGGTCCGTCGCCATGGGCGGCAGTGCCTCGGTCAGCGCATTCGACAGATTGCCCTCGTCGGGCTTCTTGGACAGTTGCGGTTGGCGCAGTTGCACCAAGGTGTCCATCAAGGCCGCATAACGCACCGGGCCGAGCTGGAACAGGCGTTCGTCGACGGCACGGCGGTAGGCACTGGCGGTGTCGAAGACCTGGCCGCGCAGGGACTGGAGTGTTTCGCGCAGGCGTTCGCGCGTGAGTACGACCTTGGCCGGGCTCATGAGCCACAGGTCCTGGCCGACGCGCTGTTCCTCCAGCACAAAGAACCAGCTGTCCACCTGCGAGCGCGCCGCCGCTGCCGACAGGCCGCAGCCAAGCGTGAGGTAGCGCGCCGTTCCGGCTTCGTCCATGCGACCGAATTCGATCCAGGTGTACCCCATGCGCCGGTCGTGGCGCCCGAGCAGCAGGTTCCAGGCCATCTTCTTCGCCCCATCACCGTCGGGCTCGATGCGCGAGGGCTTGAGCTGGGCGTCAAACAAAAAGGGCAGGGTCAGCGACAGCACCTTGGACTTGCCAGTGCCGTTGTTGCCGCGCAGCAGCAGGTGGCCGTCGCGGAACCAGAACTCCTCGCTGTCGTAGTGAAACAGTTCGACCAGGCCGAGCCGCAGTGGCTGCCAGCGTGCCAGGGCGGGCAAGGGAAGAGCGGGAGGCTGGTGGTCCATCATGCGGCATCGAACAGGGAAGACTGGGTCGGCGCGACCGGCGCGCGGATATCGGCCTCGGCGATGGAGAAGCGGCACAGTGCCGGCAGTGGCACCACGCGGCCGTCGTGTCTCGCCACGAGGTGCAGTTTTTCCAGACGCTCCAGCGCGATCCTGGCCAGCTCGTGTTCGGAGCCAGGCTCACGCGCCGACTTGCGCCAGTAACTGCCGTAGCGGGATCTGGCGTCGGCCAGAAACGCCTCTATCTCGTCCACGCCGGCGGCATCTGAACGCTCCGGTGTCCTGGCTTCGGAGCGCTGGCGGCCGGCAAGGAATTCCGCTACCAGCAGCGTCACATGCGCATCCGTGCCTTCGGCCGGCATCACAACGTCGGTCAGGCCACCGTCCTCGTCCACCAGGGCGGCGCCTTCGGCGCGTTGCTCGGCGACCAGTCCGGCCGCTTCGCACAAACGGCTGGCCATCGGGCCGCGCTGGTTGGCAAAGTAGGCCCGCAGGTCGCCATCAAGCCCGTCCAGATAGACCACCGGGTCGTCCAGCAGGCGGCGCGCGAGGTGATGGCGCAAGGCTGTGCGGCGGCCTTCTTCGCTGTCTACCGGGTGCTCAGCCACCAGCGCGTTCAGGCGTTCGTCGAGTGTCACGGGGGCGGTCTCCACCGGCCAGGTCGATGGTCCGCGCACCGCCGCCAGCATGCCGGCCAGCACGCGGCGCTGTACGTCGTACAAGGCGTCGGCGCCGTCCGCAGCGCCACTGGCTGCCCGCACGAAACCCTCCTCGTCGCCGGCGACCCGCCGCAGCACGCCAAGTTCCAGTAGGGTGCGGCACACGGCCACCAGCTCGCGTCGTTCGTGCACGGCAATCAGCGTGAAGCTGAAGTCGCGCGCGCCCAGGCTGGGGTCGGCGGCCAGCGCCAACAGGCGCTCGCCCAGCACGCGCAAGGTGATCTGGGGGTCTGCGCGCTCCAGCACCGCGCAGGCCAGACTGAGCAATACGTAGCGCCGGCGTTCGTAGCCTGGCAGGCCGCGGTGCGCGTCTTGCAGGTCGGCCGGGCGCTTGTACAGCCGTGCACAGTCGCGCTCGATGTGCAGTGCCCAGCCGGTTTCGCGGGCAAACCAGGAGCGCAATTCGTCGGCGTGGCGGCGTACCGCACCGAAAGCGTCGTGGGCCGGGGTCATCAGGGGTGTCATCAGCAAGGCCCGCAGGGCCTGGCAACGTTCTTCGTCCCGGTGCTGGGCCTGGTGGCGGCCGATGCTGCGGCTGTCATGGGACTGCGCCCTGGCGGCAGTACCTGCGTCGGGTGGGCGCCCTGGCGCGCGCGGCGTGGCCGCTTGAGCGCCAGATGCAGGGGTATTTGGCAGGTCAGGCTGCATGGTCGATGCGCGTGATGGTGATCAGATGGTCGCGGCCGGCAAACACGCCGGTGGGCGTGGTGATCTCGGCGCGGGTGGCGGTGGCCAGTGGCTGCAGCGCGATGCGCAGCAGGCCGTCGCTACTGTGCAGGTCGACCGCGTCATCGGGATCGCGCTGGGCCGTGAGTGCTTCGCCCAGTAGTCCGAGGAACAAGCCAAATGCATGGGTATCGAGCGTCTGCAGGTCTGACAGCCGCGTGGGCCGTCCGGTGGCCAGGCGGCCGCGGGCCGCGTCGATCTGGGCGTGTTCTTCCTGGAGTTGCAGGGCCAGCAGGCGGCGTTCTGCGTCGCGTGTTTGCACGCTTGGCAGGTTGCCGCGCGGCGTGGCCTCGCCATATTCGCGCAGTCGGGGATGAATGCGCAGTGGCGGGGCG
>CAIPGJ010000984.1 GCA_903864555.1 uncultured Pseudomonadota bacterium
CCAGGCGGGTGTCGGCGCCGATGCGTGGTTTCAGCTGACACAGCAGCTCGGCGTACAGGGCTTCGGCGTCGGGGAGTGCAGTGCTCATGCGCGTGGGCTTTCCAGGCTGTCGAGATAGGCCTGCAGTATGAGTTGTGCCGCGATGGCGTGGTTGTCCTGCTTGTGCGCGCGGCCACCGCGGCCGCGGCTGCGCAGCAGCGCATCGGCCTCCGCCGAAGTGAGCCGCTCATCCACCAGCACCACGGGCAGGCGGAAGCGGCCTTCGAGCTGGTGGGCGAAACGTCGCGCCCGGCGCGTCATGTCATGGTCGCCGCCTTCGGCATTCAGCGGCAGGCCGACCACCAGCGTTGCCGGCTGCCATTCGGCGATCAATGCGGCGATCCGGGCGAAGCGCGCCTCGTTGGCTTCGGCGTCGATGAATTCCAGCGGGTGGGCGAGGCGGGTCTGCGCGTCGCCCACCGCCACGCCGATATAGCGCAGGCCGAAATCGAAGGCGATCAGGCCGGACATGGCACCGGTGATCGGCCCGCTCATGTCTGTCGGTCCCACGCTGCCGGGCAAGCTGTCATGCATGCCCTGCCTCGTCGGAAAAATTGGCGAAATCCAGTCCCAGCAGACCCATGGCTGCCGGCAGGCGCTGTTCGAACGGCAGGTCGAAGAGGATGGCTTCACTGGCCTCCACGGTGAGCCAGGCATTCTGCTTCAGTTCCTGCTCGAGCTGGCCAGCCCCCCAGCCGGAGTAACCCAGGGTGACCAGGAACTTGCCCGGCCCGCGGCCCTCGCCCAGGGCCTCCAGAATGTCGCGCGAAGTGGTAAGCCCTATCCGGTCGCCGATGGCCAGGGTGGATTGCCAGTCACCTGGCGGCTGGTGCAGCACAAAACCATGATCGGTCTGCACCGGTCCGCCAAAGCAGATAGGCCCGCTGCCCATCGCCGGCGACTCCAGGGGCAGCTCCAGTCGCTCGAACAGCGAGGAAAGCTTCATCGCCATGGGGCGGTTGACCACCACGCCGAGGGCGCCGTCGCCGTTGTGCTCGCAGATATAGGTCAGGGTGCGGGAAAAATTCGGATCCGCCAGGCTGGGCATGGCGATCAGGAAGTGGTTGGTGAGATTGACGTGGTCCACTAGGCTGAATTGTACTAGGGATACTCTGAAACACGCCGCTTTTCAGCGCACCTCGACAGGGGTGACGCGGCCGTTTGTCCGGGAGATTTTCAGATCGGGCACGCTGCTGACGCGGTCCTGACACTGTCAGCCCGGGCGTCCATTCCCGCTGACCCGGCACGCTTGGCCAGCGTCCGACACTGCCACGGCCTGTTCCGGTTTTGTGCCGCTTGGCTGGCGCACGGCATTTGTTGGCGCCGCCGGCTTGCGTTACCGTGGACTCCCCTCTGTCCCGGTGAATTGTCCACGCTCCATGCACCATGATCCACAGGACGAGCGCGCCCTGCTCTGGTTTCGCCGCGACCTGCGCTTTGTCGACAACGCCGCGCTGTTCAATGCGCTGACCCGCTCCCGGTCGGTGTGGTGCGCTTTCGTCTTCGACACCGACATACTGGACGCGCTGCCCTCCCGGCAAGACCGGCGCGTGGACTTCATCCATGGCAGCCTGGTCGAGCTGGACGGCATCCTGCGTGAGCATGGTGGCGGCCTGATCGTGCGGCACGGGCGCGCCGCCGATGTCATCCCGAAACTGGCGGCCGAGCTGGGCGTGGATGCCGTGCATGCCAACCGCGACTACGAGCCACAGGCCTGCGCCCGCGACCAGGCGGTGGCAGCAGCCCTGGCCGAGGATGACCGGGCGTTTCACCTCTACAAGGACCAGGTCGTCTTCGAGCGCGATGAGGTGATGACGGCCGCCGGCACGCCCTACACGGTATTCACCCCCTACAAGAATGCCTGGCTGAAGCGCCTGCGGGACAGCCACGTCGAGGCCTTTGCGGTGGAGCAACATGCCGGAGCGCTCAGGCCCCCACCTGCAGGCAGCATTCCGTCGCTGGAGAAGATCGGTTTTGCCGCCACCGACCTGCGCCGGTTGGGCATCCATCCCGGCGCAGCAGCAGCCGCGGCACTGCTGGAGGATTTCCTCGAGCGCATCGATGACTACGGCCGGGCGCGCGACTTTCCGGCCATCAAGGGTCCGTCCTACCTGTCAGTGCATCTGCGCTTTGGCACCCTCTCCATACGCCGGCTTGCAGCAGAGGCCTTGCGGCGCGGCGGGCGCGGCGCGGAAGTGTGGCTGTCGGAGCTGATCTGGCGCGACTTCTATTTCCAGATCCTGCACCACCACCCGCGCGTGGTGGAACGGGCCTTCAAGTCCGAATACGACGCGGTGCGCTGGGACAATGACCAGCACCGGATTGCTGCGTGGAAGGAAGGGCGCACCGGCTATCCGCTGGTCGATGCCGCGATGCGCCAGATCAATGCCACCGGCTACATGCACAACCGGCTGCGCATGGTGGCGGCTTCCTTTCTGGTGAAGGACCTGCATGTGGACTGGCGCGTGGGGGAAGGCTACTTCGCCAACCAGCTCAATGACTTCGACCTGTCGGCCAACAACGGCGGCTGGCAATGGGCAGCCTCCACCGGCTGCGACGCGCAGCCCTACTTCCGCATCTTCAACCCGGTAACGCAGTCAGGAAAGTTCGACCCGGACGGCAAGTTCATCCGCCGCTACCTGCCGGAACTGGCCAAAGTGCCGCTGAAGCGCCTGCACGCGCCGTGGACCATGAGCCCGGAAGAGCAGCAGGCCAGCGGCTGCCTGATCGGCCGCGACTACCCGGCACCGGTGGTGGATCACGACCAGGCCCGTCGCATCACGCTGGAGCGCTTCCAGGCGGCGCGCGGGCCGAAGTAAATCGCCACCGGAGGCAGGGCGGGACACAATGAAAAACGGCCCGCTCAGCGGGCCGCTTCTCTCTGCAGGAGCCCCGTCGACGGGGCCTTGCCTGCTCAGACTGCCTTGAGGTTGCCTGCAGCCTGCTTGCCACGCTCGGTCAGCACATCGAAGCTGACGCGCTGGCCTTCCGTGAGCGTCGACATGCCGGCACGCTGCACGGCACTGATGTGAACGAATACGTCTTTCGACTCGCCCTCGGGTTGAATAAAACCGAAACCCTTGGTTTCGTTGAACCACTTTACGATACCGATAGCCATGGATGACCTCCTTGAAGCTTCCGCAGTACGCGCGGACAGATTCCGCGCGCAACTCGGGCGCGGTTAGCGAACAACCTAGGCGATTTGGGTGACTTTGTAGTGACCATCCCAGCGGGGAACCACGGTGCGGGAGGGGTAGCTTGAGAAGGCAGGCCAGAACGTAGAGATTGCCCACGCACTGTGCCCAAACCCATCTGTGGTGTCAATACGGACGTTATCCTAGGGAAACACTGATCAAGTCTCAAATCGAGGATCACCGTTCAAATGTTTCCTCTGACGTGGGGGATCTACAAGGGGGCATAGCCCACTTGTTCAGTCCTTCCCTAGCAACCAGCCGGCCCGGGCGCAGGCGCGGCATACCCCGAATGCGCAAACCGGGAATGAATGCCTCAGGAAGCCCCGAGCAGGGCCTTGATGTGGCCAAGCAGCTCGTCTTCCTGATAGGGCTTGCCAAGGAACACGTCCACGCCCAGCTCACGCGCGACATTGCGGTGCTTGTCTGCGGTGCGCGAGCTGATCATGATGACGGGCAGGTTGGCGAGGGTGGCATCAGCGCGCAGGTGGCGGGTCAGCTCAAAACCATCCATGCGCGGCATTTCGATGTCGACCAGCATGACGTCGGGCCGAACTTCCTTCAGTTTTTCCAGGGCTTCCACACCATCGCGTGCAGTGGCCACGGTATAGCCCTGGCGCTCCAGCAGACGCCCGGTGATCTTGCGCACGGTGAGGGAGTCATCCACCACCAGCACCAGTGGCGGCAGATCGACCGCAGCCGGAGACACCGGAGCCGGCGCTGCGGCTGCCGTGAGCGCCACCAGCGGCACCGGATTGAGGATGAGCACGATCTCGCCGGAACCCAGCAGGGTCACACCGGCCACGCCCGGCACCGACTGCAACTGCGGGCCCATGGCCTTCACCACCACCTCCTGGTTGCCACCCAGGATTTCATCGACCTGCAGCGCCAGCGCACTGGCGCCGCTGCGCATCAGCAGCACCGGGGCCAGCCGCCTGGTTTCGGCCGCGGCGTGCTGCTCGCCCAGCAGGTGCGACAGGTAACGCATGGGGTAACGACGGCCATTCCACTCGACATGGCCGCGGATCACGACGTCGGCCAGTTGTTCAGGCCGGTACTGCATCACCTGCTCGACGATGACGGCGGGCAGTGCATCCACGCGCGTACCAGCCCTCACCATGACCACCTGCATCAGCGCCAGCGTGAGCGGCAGATAGACAGTCAGGGTGAGTCCCTGTCCGGGACGGTTGCCGAGTTCTATCCGTCCGCCCAGCCCGGCCACTTCGCTGCGCACCACATCCATGCCGACGCCGCGACCCGCCGATTGCGTGAGCTCGGCAGCCGTGGAAAACCCCGGATGGAAAATGACGTTCGCCACTTCCTCGTCGGCCAGCTGTGCTTCGGATGCCAGCAGGCCGGATTGCACAGCCTTGGCGCGGATGCGCGCCAGGTCCAGGCCGGCGCCATCGTCGGACAATGCAATGCGCATCTCGCCGCCTTCCTGCGACACTTCGATGCGGATGTCACCGATCTCAGGCTTGAGTACCGAGACGCGCGCTGCCGGCGTCTCGATGCCATGGGTGACGGCATTGCGCAGCACATGCTCAATGGGCCCGGTCATGCGCTCGAGCACGGCGCGATCCAGCTCGACGCTGGTCCCGCGCACATCGAGGTTGGCACGCTTGCCGGCGTCCTTGGCCGTCTGGCGCACCACCCGGTAAAGGCGCTCGGAGAGGGTACCGAAGGCGACCATGCGCACGCGCATCAGGTCCTGTTGCAGTTCCCGGTTCAAGCGTGCCTGGGCAGCCAGCGCCGCATCGGTGCCTTCCACCGAGCGCAGCAGGTTCTGGTGCACGGTCTGCACGTCATTGACCGACTCGGCCATGATGCGCGTAAGTTCCTGGAAGCGCGTGAAGCGGTCGAACTCGAGCGGGTCGAAACCCTCGTTGAGCTCGGCATGCACGCTCTGGGCGGGATTGGCCGCCTGCATCTGCGATTCGGCCTGGATCTCGATTTCGCGCAGTTGAGCGCGCAGCCTCAGCACGTTGTCGGTGAGCTCCTGCATGGCACCCTTGAGGCCGCGCAGTTCCGATTCGATCCGACTGCGTGCGATGGAGATCTCGCCGGTCTGGTCGACCATGCGATCCACGGCATCGGCGCGCACGCGCAGCATGGCCGGGCCGCTGGCAACCGGATCAAGGGCAGGCAGGGCACCAGGGCCTTCGGCTTCGGCCGTCTCGCCTGGCGACGGGGCTGCTGCCACTGCTACGGATGCCGCGGCTGCCTGGGGATGGCGCAATCGCTCTATAAGCTCGCACAGGCGGTCATGGGAAGCGTCCAGCTCTTCCAGCACCGGTGCGCCGGAGCCTGCCAGTGCCGATTCCACCTTTGATTCCATGTGGTGCGTCAGGTCACCCACCGCCATGGCCCCGGCCATGCGCGCACTCCCCTTGAGCGTATGCAGGCGGCGATGCAGTGACTGCCCCGTGGCTTTGCCGAGCGCGGCTTCGCCGGACTCGTGCCAGTTGCGCAGGTCCTGACCGATGGCCGGCACCAGTTCAGCCGCTTCCTCGAGGAACAATGGCAGCAGCTGCAGATCGAGTTCGTCCTGCAGGCGCTGCTCGCGCCGCTGCAGGGAACGGGTGGTGGACGTGGCAGACGGGGTGAACGGTGCCGACGGTGATTCAGACCCAGCTTCCACGGCTGGCGCAGCATTGCCGGCGGGAACATCCTCCGGCCGCTGCAGGCCACCTTCCTCCTCCGGCAGCAATGCATCGGGATCGGCATTGAACACCGGCAGGTCCGGCAGTTGCGGCATGCGTGGTACCGCCGCTTCTTCCAGGCGCACAATCAGGGCATGCGGCGCATCCGGCACCCGCAGGGCCACGGCCTGCTCGACCATGCCATCCAATGTCTCGATGGCCTCGCCAACCAGTGCCTGCTCGGATTCGGACAGGGAATCCTGAGCCAGTTGCTCGAGCGCATGCTCCAGCGCGTAGCCCAGCGCCCGCAGGCCGGCAAGCTGCACCGTGCCGGCAATGCCCGCCAGGGTATGCGCAGCGCGAATCATGTCATCGGTGACGATGCCGTGCATCTTCAGCGTTTCATGTTCGCCGCGCAGCGTGTTCATCAGCGCATGGGCTTCTCCGCTGAACAGGGTGAACACCGTGACGCTGACACGCGCGTCCCCCAGCTGGAGCTGGTTTTCGCTGTCGATGCCGTCGTCATCGTCACTCTGGTTGCCATCGTTGCCATGGCCTGCTTCGTCGCTCGATGCCGCAGTCCCTGCCTGCCCCTGCGCAAACGGGCCTGCGCCTGCGGGCTCCGGCATCGAGGCTGCCGCCATGCCTGCAATAGTGCTGGCGTCCTCTGCCAGGGCGGCCGCCAGGGCGGCATCGGTGTCCGCGCCATTGCCAGGAACACTGGGAACTTCAGGAACGCTGGTGGTCTCGGTGACTTCGACCGTTTCGGCAATGCCGGCAGGGGTGTCGGTAAGCTGGTCGAGCAGGGAGTCCCTGGCAGCTGACGGTTCGACGCTGTTCGCCGACCTTGCTTCCGCCACGTCCGACACTGCTGGCACCGCCACAACCTCCACCACAGCAGGGGCCGGAACAGCATCGGACACACCCAACCGCGCCGGCTTGCCAGTCTTGACGGCCTCGGCCAGCTCGGTCAGCACACTGTCGTCGCCGGCATGTCCTCCCGCCCTCATGTCGGTGACGGTCTGGGCGAACCAGGCATGCGCGCCAGCCACCAATTCCAGCACCAGACCGGATGCGGGACGGTCCTCGCGTAACCACCAGTTGAGCGCCTGCTCCACGGTCCATGCGGCTTCCCCAAGGCGGTCCAGGCCGACCATGCGGCCGCTGCCCTTGAGGGTATGGAAGCCGCGCCGTATCGACACCAACGCCTCCTGATCGGCCGGGCTGGCCATCAGGCGTGCCTGCTGGGCCGCCGTGTTGGCCAGGACTTCCTCGGCCTCTTCAAGGAACACCTGCAACAGTTCCGCATCCACTGCCGCTTCTGCGGAGAGCCGGGCGGCGTTCAGGTCACTCACCGCGGGGGGG
>CAIPGJ010000985.1 GCA_903864555.1 uncultured Pseudomonadota bacterium
GAAACCGACCGTGCCTGAGCGCCGGTACTCCGCGCGTCACTGGCTGGGCGTGGCGCTGATCGCCGCCGCCCTGTTGCTGCTGCCTTTCGCGCTGGCCGCTGTGGGCCAGACCTGGGTGCGGGTGGTCAACCTGGCGCTGCTCTACGTCATGCTGGCGCTGGGCCTCAACATCGTCGTGGGTTTTGCCGGCCTGCTCGACTTGGGCTATATCGCCTTCTATGCCGTGGGGGCCTATGCCTACGCCCTGCTGGCCTCGCCGCACTTCGGCCTGCACTTGCCCTTTTGGGTGACGTTGCCGGCGGGCTTCGTCGTAGCCGCGCTGTTCGGCGTGCTGCTGGGTGCGCCCACCTTGAAGCTGCGCGGCGATTACCTGGCCATCGTGACCCTGGGTTTCGGCGAGATCATCCGTATCTTCATGAACAACCTGAATGCCCCGGTCAACATCACCAACGGGCCGCAGGGCATCAACCTCATCGATCCGCTGAAGATCGGTGACTGGTCGCTGGCCAAGAGCGAAGTCATTGCCGGGCTCGCGGTGAGCGGCCCGATGAAGTACTACTACCCGCTGATGCTGCTGACGCTGGCCATCATCGTGCTCAACCTGCGGCTGCAGAATTCGCGCATCGGCCGCGCCTGGGAGGCGATCCGCGAGGACGAGATTGCCGCGCGCGCCATGGGCATCAACACGCGCAACATCAAGCTGCTGGCCTTTGCCATGGGGGCCTCCTTCGGCGGCCTGGCCGGTGGTCTGTTTGCCTCCATCCAGGGTTTCATCAGCCCGGAAAGTTTCGGCCTGATGGAGTCGGTGATGGTGCTGTCCATGGTGGTGCTGGGCGGCATGGGCCACATTCCCGGGGTGATCCTGGGCGCCGTGCTGCTGACCAGCCTGCCCGAAGTCATCCGCTTCACCGTGGTGCCGGCGCAGCAGGCGTTGTTCGGCAAGGTGCTGGTCGATCCGGAGGCGATCCGCATGCTGGTGTTCGGCCTGGCGCTGGTGCTGGTGATGATCCTGCGCCCGGGCGGCTTATGGCCTTCGGCAGTGCGCAAGCGCGAGCTGGCCGAGCGGCAGGGCCAGGAATTGCCCGCGCCATGAGCGACATCGTCCTCAGCGGCCAGGCCATCAGCCGGCGCTTCGGCGGGGTGCAGGCATTATCCGAGGTGAGCTTCTCGATCCGCCGTGGCGAGATCTACGGATTGATCGGACCGAACGGCGCGGGCAAGACCACTTTGTTCAACCTGATGACCGGGCTGTATGCGCCAGATACCGGGCACTTCGAACTGGAGGGTCGCCCGCTCACTGGCTGCCAGCCGCACGAGATCGTCCGGCTCGGGCTGGCACGCACCTTCCAGAACATCCGCCTCTTTGCCAATCTGTCAGTGCTGGAAAACGTGATGATCGGCCGGCATGTGCGTTCACGCGCCGGTGTCATCGGCGCGGTGCTGCGCAATCGCGCCACGCGGAACGAAGAACGCGACATCGAAGCGCGCGCCCTGGAACTGCTCGAATTTGTCGGCATCGCGCGCCAGGCCAACCTGCCGGCGGGCAGCCTGGCCTATGGTGACCAGCGCCGGCTGGAGATTGCCCGCGCGCTGGCCACCGAGCCGCGGGTGCTGGCACTCGATGAACCGGCTGCCGGCATGAACGGCTCGGAGACCCAGGCACTGCGAACACTGCTCAAGGCCATCCAGACGCGCGGGGTGACCCTGCTCCTGATCGAGCACGACGTGAAGCTGGTGATGGGCATCTGCGACCGCATCCTGGTCCTCGACCAGGGGCGCGTGATCGCCGAAGGCCTGCCTGCCGAGGTGCAGTGCAATCCGCGCGTCGTGGAAGCCTATCTGGGTGCGCCTGCCGGGGCGGCGGCATGAGCCTGCTCGAAGTGCGTGGCCTGCAGGTGGCCTATGGCGGGATACGCGCGGTGAAGGGCGTGGACTTCGACGTCGGCGAGGGTGAACTGGTCAGCCTGATCGGCGCCAATGGCGCGGGGAAATCGAGCACCCTGCGCGCGCC
>CAIPGJ010000986.1 GCA_903864555.1 uncultured Pseudomonadota bacterium
GCAGGTCACCTTCACCACCAGCCACGGCATGGGTTCGCTGCGCCCGCTGGTGGTGATCACCCCCATCATCGCCGAGCAACTGGCCAAGTGCGGCTGGACCAAGCTCGATGTGAAGCGCTACCTGTTCGAGCACGCGCGCCTGCCGGCCAGCGCCTTCGAGCGCCAGTTGCGCGACTGGAACATCCGTGGCGTCTGGGACCTGAAGGCCGACGTGGCCGCCGGACGCATCCCGCAGGTGTTCCACGAATCCGATGACCCGGACCGTCTCGTGCCCATCGTCTGGAAGCCCGAGGATTTCATGGTCGCGGTATCCGGCGACCCGCTGCGCAACAATGCCTACGTGTTTGCGCACAATGCCTTTCTCGGCTATCCCACGGGAAAGAAGATCCACCTGCCCCCACACTGGCCGTTCTGATCCTTGCTCCTCCGCGCAGGGATCATTGATTACATTCAAGCCTTTCAATTAATCAAGGCAAGGTTTGGCATGCGAAAATGATCATATTTCATGAAGTTAGCCTGCCGCTGCGCCGGTGGCGCGTGGCCAGCCCGGCCACTAGCCCTCTGCCTCGCCGACATTGAGCATGCGGTCCGAGCACAGCGCCACCCGGGCCGCCTTCAGGGCCTCGATGTCGGCCTGGCTGTAGCCCAGGCCCGTCAGGATGGCATCGGTGTCCGCACCCAGGTTGCCGGGATGGCGGCGCACCGAGAAGTCCTCGGTCTCGCCCATGCTGAAGGGCAGCTTGGGCACCTTGACCGTGCGGCCGGGCACCTCCAGTTCCAGCCAGTGCCCGCCTTCATTCATGTGCCGATCCTCAACCAGGTCCATGGGCGTATTCACCGGCGCATAGGGCACCAGCGCCTGGTACAGGCGTTCGGTGATCTCGTCGTAGGAGTAGGCCTTCACCGCCGCCGCCACGCGCTCGGCGATCAGCGGCTTCTGCGCGGTGCGCTTGCGGTTGTTGTTGAACTCGGGCGAGTCCTTCCAGTCATCGAAGCCCAAGGCCTCGCACAGGCCCTTCCAGTGGCGGTTGCCGGTGACCGCGATGAACACCTGCTTGCCATCGCGCGTGCCGAACAGCCGATAGACGCCCCAGCCCATGTTGCCGCCGATGCCGCTCTCGCGCTCACCGCGCGAGGGCGGATTGACGCCCTTCACCTGCGCGGTGGTGACATGCTGGCTGATCCAGAACACCACGGTTTCATACAGGCCCGATTCGATGTGCTCGCCGATGCCGGTCTTCTCGCGCCGGTACAGCGCGGCGAGGATGCCCATCACGCCGTAGGTGGCCGCGCCGATGTCGGTGATCGAGGCGCCGGCACGCATGGGCTTGTCCTTGAGGCCGGTGAGATAGGCCAGGCCACCGGCCATCTGCGCCAGCTCGTCGAGGAATGGGCGGTCCTCGTAGGGCCCGGGCAGGAAGCCCTTGATGGAGCAGTAGATGATGCGCGGGTTGATGCTGCGCCCCCACTCGTAACCCAGGCCCATGCGCTGCAGCGCACCGGGGGCGAAGTTGTCCAGCACGATGTCGGCGCTGGCCACCAGCTTCTCGAACACCTCACGCCCCTGGGGCTGGCGCATGTCGAGAGCCAGGTACTGCTTGTTGCGGTTGAAGGTGTAGAACACCGTGCCCTGGTTGGCCATGCCGCGCGCGGTGTCGCCGACATCGGGATGCTCGATCTTGATCACCTCCGCGCCAAGGTCGCCCAGCATGATGCCGCCGCTCGGGCCGGCGACGATGTGGCTCAACTCCAGCACGCGCACGCCGGCCAGCGGCAGCGCCTGCCTCGCCCGCACACCCCGAACATCCTTCTGCCGTGTCTGGTCCTGCATGCTTCCCACTCCTTTTCTGGTCCGGCCCTCTCTGGGGAGCCGGTGGCGGTGCTGAAGTGTACTGCGACGGTCCGGCACCTCCTTCAAGGTCACTGTAAATTACACTCGGCAGGGGTGGGGATGAAGAAGGGGGAACCCCGGGTCGGGCATTCCCCC
>CAIPGJ010000987.1 GCA_903864555.1 uncultured Pseudomonadota bacterium
CCGAAGTGAAGGCGGTGAAGAAGCAACCCGGCGTGGACAACATCCGGCTGCCCTCGGAAAATTCATACGCCACACGCCGCCGACTGCTGAAGGAAGGCCTCGAGATCGACCTGAAGATCCACAAGGCGCTGCTGGCAATTCCGAAGGGCTCGCTGCCGGAGCAGGTTTAGCAAGCAATGCAACTGTTCTTCCACAGGCCTGGCATGTCACCGGCAATGGCCCGGGCCTGATCTTGAATAGGGTAGAAGGGGGCCAGGTGACACCAGGCCCCCGCATCAGACCGATAGCCTCCACCTGACAGCCACTCCCCTCAAAGTGCCGATATCGTGATGGGCTTGCGGCCAAGGCAAGCTCACCAGCCTGCCTCACGCCACAACACCGCGAGTGCGCTTCGCATCATGCGCGCCGCGACCGACTCCTCTTCGGCCAGGATGGTGACTTTGCCGCGCCAGACCTGCGAAGCAAGACCTGACGGCTGCTCCAGCGGTCGGAAGCGCACCCTGTACACGGATTGTTCAGGGAAGAATTTTCCATCCACCTCGCGAGCGGCTATCGCCCCTCCCTGGGATCGGGCCAGGATGCCGCTGGACAAAGCCCGCGTCGCATCCCGCTCGATCACCACCAATGTCATGGTCAGAGGCGGGGCGGCCCCTCCCTCCGGATGGAACATCGCGGAAGCACCCAGCCACAGCCGGTCGAGGTCCCGCTCCTCGACATAGGCATCCACCTGCCATTGCTCCGGATCGATGACTGCGGCGAGGGCCTCGTTGCGTGCCACCCAGGTTCCCTCCCGCAGGTCCGGGTCGGCAAGCCTCACGACTCCCCGGACCGGGGCAACCGGCATGGTCCTGGTCTGTTCGGATTCAAACCCGCGCAGCGAAGCGCGGGCGGCTTCCAGCTCCGATTGCAGCGGGCGCAGCTGGTTCCGAAGCTGCAGATTGACTGCCGCAGCATCGACCTGTGCAGCCAGTCTGGCCACCCGGCTGGCCGCTGCCGAACGACGCTCGTCAAGGTGCATTTGCGACAGAGTAAACAGCGGCGCATCCTTATCGACCCGCTGCCCGTCTCTCACATGCATCGCATCAATCCGCGCGGACTCGAGGGCGAACACCACGAACTCCTGACCGGGACGCAACATGCCGCTCGCCTGGACCCGCCAGGGCAGCGGCGTGACCACCAGCAACAGCAGGCAGACGAGTAGTCCGGCGGCGAGCAATGTGCGGGGGGACCGCGCAATGTCGGCGCGGCGGGTCCACCAGATCTTCAGTTCCGAGGTGATCGGCATAGTGACGAACCAGACGATTTCAATGAGAAACAGGATGATGCCTACAATTTTGACAAAGAAGGCATACACGAGCAGTGCAATTCCGAGGAAGACAGCCAGTCGGTAAACCCAGACGACCCAGGCAAACAGGACCAGTCCGGCAGCACGCCCACGGGCAAAGTGCTCTGGCGGCGGGTCCGACAATCGGAACAGCCATTCGCGCAGCCGCCATCGGGCGAGCGCAAAGCTGCGGGCATGCAGATTGGGCATGTCCAGAAAATCGGCGAGCGCGAAGTAACCGTCGAACCGCATGAACGGGCTGAGATTCACCAGCAAGGTGCTCATCCAGGTTGTGGTGGCGAGCAGAAACACCGCGCTGCGCAGCATTCCATCCTCAAGCAGAGACCAGGCAAGCGTTGCCCAGATGGCGATCAGGAGCTCGGTCGCAACACCCGCCGTGCTGATGCGCAGCCTCGCCTTTCGATCGGGCAGCTTCCAGGCCTCGTTGACATCGGTATAGGGGATGGGCCACAGAACCATGAATGCCACCCCCATCGAAGGGACATGGCAGCCTCGTCGCCTGGCGGCGATGCCATGGCCGAACTCATGCAGGATTTTCGCGAACACCAGTGCCACGGCGTAGCTGGCAATGCCCGAAGGCGTCAAGGTGTCCACGAGAGACATCCTGAATACATCCCACTGCCGGCTTGCCAGGATGACACCGCAAACGAGGGCAACCAGCGTCACCACCAGGAACGCCTTCGAGAACAGCCATCCCGTGATGGGAACCAGGGCGGACAGCAGGCGATCCGGTCTGGCGAGCGGAAGACGAAAGAACAGATAATTGTGGATGGCGCTGGCGAGCAGGGATTGCCGGGCGGCCCGGGCTGTCTTTGCAAGCGCCGCGGTGCCCTCCAGTGGCCTGGGCACCAACAGCTCATTGCGCGCCAGAAACCGTTGCACTTCCAGCACATCCGTCTCGTCGGCACCCAGCGGGGTGCTGTGGCGCACACCGGCTGCGATCGCCGCAGGTGTGCCCATCCCCCAGTGACACAGTATTTCGAAGGTCAGCCAGTCAAGCTGAAAGAATCGGTTGCGGGAGGGGTCCTGAACCGTCCAGGTCGGATGGCCTTGCAACGAGCGCGGGCCCACATGCAATGCCAGTTCCTGTCGCAGCGGCAGAACCTCGGTCACGGCTAGACCCCGAAGAATTCGCGGACGGCTGCAATCGGGCGCCTGAAGATCCAGTAACCAAGGGCCACCCGCTCGCCGCTGAGTCGCACCGTCCCCCTCAGGCCTATCCGGTAGTCCGTCTGCCCATCCAGGGTGGCGCGCACCCGGTAGGCATGGTTTCCGTCCGGACGCTTGACCGCCTCGTGGGAAACGTAGCGCACACGCCCCCCCACCGGATCGAGCGGACTGGAACTCAGGTAAAGCTTGGCGGGTGAATCCGCCGGCAATGCAATGGCATCACCAACCGCAACCCATGCTTCAATCTCCTTGCTGCTGTCGGAGGCAATCCGGAGTATGCGTTCGCCGGTTGCCACAGGCCGGCCGATCCACTCATGCGGATCATCGAAAAGCACGATCCCGCTCTCGGCTGCCAGCACCCGGGCCCGTCCGCGCTGGCCCTGGAGATAATCCGCCTCCGCGCGCTTCTCAGCGACATTGCCGCGTGCACCAGCCAGTTGCGCGCGGGCCCGCGGGTCGGCCAGTGCCTGCTGCGACAACTGCCTCAGCTCCACATGCGCGGTAGTGAGTGCCTGGGTGGCGACCTCCAGGCGGGAGGCAATCTGCATCACATCGAACGAGAACAGCGGGTCACCCGCCTTCACCACCTGGTTCGGCCGCACATAGAATTCGCGCACCACCCCATCCAGCGGCGCACGCACCGGCATGGGTTCGACCGGCACCAGCTCACCGGGGGCCAGCACCGAAATCGGCACCGGAATGAACAGTGCTGCGGCCACCACGGCCAGCACGGCCAGCCCGAATCCGGCCTTGCCAGTTTTCACACGGCTGGACTGTCTCCTCACCAGCGGATCGACCGCATGCCGGGCCACTGCCCACGCGCCCATCCAGGCCGACACCAGAAGCGCTTCGCTCTCCTGCCAGGGCTCCTCCCGGGAAAGCAGGACCCCGCCTGCGGAAACGCCCGAGGCATTCAATGGCACCGTCAGGGGCACCCACAGTCCGTACGGGCCCAGCCACTCCGACCACTGCTCCGAGAGATCCGGAGCGAGATCTGATGCGATTACGCCACGGTGGCGATCCAGCGGCAATTGCGCGCAGACCTTGTCCAGCCACTGCACATAGGGTGCATTACGCTCGATGGTGGCCACGCCCGACAGGGCAATGGTGCCGCGGCGCAGCGTCCAAAGTGATGCCTGCCGGTATGGCGCAAGCAGGTGGGTATCGTTGACCGCCATGAAATCGAGCTCGGCAGAATCCGTGACCCGACACAGGCGCGCGAGGAGCACCGTCAGCGCAGGCAGAGCGGCTGATTCAGAGATGACAGGTTCCACGGGGGTGTTCATGTCAAGCCACCGGCACCTTCAGCGATGCACTCAGCGTCGCGCATCGGCCACACGGATCGGCTCCACCCTGCGCTGCTGCGCACGCTCGATGGGTTCAACGGCAACCAGCGGACCTTCCATCACGAGGCGACCCACGGCAGGCATGCGCTGCTGAACAGCCAGTCGAACGGGCGCAACCGTGCGGTCAATGCCGGCAGCAAGCTCACCTGTGGCACGCTTCAACGCGATGCCACGGCCCATCTCGCGCAACTGCTGATTGAAGCTGGTGC
>CAIPGJ010000988.1 GCA_903864555.1 uncultured Pseudomonadota bacterium
ATTGCTGGCGCGCGGATTGTGCGTCATCCGGTTCGTTCTCGATGATCGCGCTCGAAAGCTTGCGTTGGTCGGCAAGAATCTTCACGACCGGGGGAAGGTCAAGATAGCGGTTGGTCGTATGCACCAGGAGCACACCATCCGGTTTCAAGCGCCTGAAGTACACCTCGAAGGCGTTGGCCGTGAGCAGATGGGTCGGAATGGAGTCACCGGAAAACGCATCAATGGCCAGCAGGTCAAACAGTTCGCCTGACTCCGCTTCCAGGCTCAGTCGCGCGTCCCCCAGGACGATTTCGGTCTTGGCTTTGCTGTCGCCGAGGTAGGTGAAGTATTCCCGGGCGAACTTCGCCACGCCAGGATCAATGTCATAAAAGCGGAAGAAGTCGCCCGGCCTGCCGTAGGCCGCGGTTGTCCCGGTGCCCAGGCCGACCACGCCGACGCGTAAGGGCCCCGTTGACCGATTCTGCAATGCAGTCATGACAATTCCGAATCCGCTCTCGAGTCCGTAATAGCTGGCTCGGTAGGTGCGCTCGGAGGCTGGTTCGGTGATCTGTGCGCCATGCCGGATTGCGCCATGCTGCAGTGTGCGCACGTGATCGGGCGGACCGTAGTCGCGCACGCGCAGCGCGCCGTAGAAGCTGCGCTCCTTGGCAATGACCGAATCGCTGTAGTCGTTGATTTGGGTGTAACTGGTAAACCCGGCGTAGGCGGCAACGCAGGCTACGGCGGACGGAATCCAGACCTGCATGCGATAGGTGCGCAGTACCACCAGGACCGCCGCCAGTGTCAGCACCAGTCCGAGTTCAAAGTAACCCGGCAGAAGATAGGGGGCAGCAATGCCAACGGCCAGGCCGCCCAGTACGCCACCTGCGGAGATGATGAGAAAGAAGCCGGTGAGATATTTCGGGGCAGGCCGGCTGAGCGACAGTTCGCCATGGCAGACCATGCAAAGCACGAACAGGCCGGCAAGGTGGATGGGAATGACCTGCATCAGTTCCAGGCTGCTGAGCGTAGCGCCCATTGCGATCACCGCTGCACCGGCGAGCGGCAGGAACAGGCTGCGCCGGTACCAGCCGGTGCTATCAAAACAAAGGACGAAGGTCAGCAGATACAGGGCGAGCGGGACAATCCACAGGAAAGGGATGGAGGCAATGTTCTGGCAGATGTGGTTGCTGACGGCAATCAGCAGCATTGACCCGGTCGCAGAGAGCAGCAGCCAGAGGATGCGAGTTCCGGCTGTCGGGGGGGCGGATTCCGTGTCGGCGTCATTGCTATCCGCTACGACTGGTTGGGTCCGCGCCTCTCCGCGGCTGATCCAGGCAGACAGGGCGCACAGGATGGCGAACACCACATAGGTGGTGGACCACGCCAATGACTGCACGCGGGTGGATATCCAGGGCTCGACAGCGAACGGATAGGCGAGCAACCCCAGCAGGGAGCCCAGATTTGAAAGGGCAAAGAGACGGTAGGGCACCCTGGACAGGGTGCGTGCGTACCAGGCCTGGATCAGGGGGCTGGTCGTCGCGAGCATGAAGTACGGCATGCCGACCGTTATGCCGAGCACGACGATGATTTTCAGCGTCGGGTCGTCGTTGCCCATCGGCTTCCAGGCAGGATCCGCGACAATCGGCAGCATCGCGCACGAGAGTGCGAGTAGGACGATGTGTATCGTGGACTGGCGACGGGGATGCGTTCCGGTTGCGATCCAATGGGAGTAGCCGTAACCGAGGAGCAGGAGCGACTGGAAAAACACCAAGCAGGTGGTCCAGACCGATGCCGATCCGCCGAACCATGGCAGGATCTGCTTTGCGATGATGGGCTGTACCAGAAAAAGCAGGAATGCCGAGGTGAATGCGGTGGTTGCAAAGAGGATGGGCATGGGTTCGAGTATGGGGTTTAGGGCGGGGTGCCCGCGGGGCATTTTAGCGAATGTCGGCCCTGATGGCTGGAAATTGGAGCGGGTTGCCCGCAACATTCGCTGCGATTGCCCGTTTGCAAAGACATTGCACCGCCAGATCTGTACTGATTCTCGCGGGATCGATATCGTGTGGAACACGATCCGGCCAAGTCTTTATAATCCCGCTTTTTAATCGACTGGATGCCGTGATGGGTAATCCGGCACGGAGGAGATCAAGGTGGAAATCGCACTCGACAAC
>CAIPGJ010000989.1 GCA_903864555.1 uncultured Pseudomonadota bacterium
GTGGCGCAAAGCGCGAAGGTGGGGCCGGGCTTTGCGCGGCTGGGCCTGGCAGCCGAGCATGGCGTGGCCTGGGTGATGGCCCAGTCAGCCGGCTATGCCCGCGCCTTCGAGGCCTTTTCCAGCAGCCAGTTCTTCCAGGGCGAGGATCTGGTCCGTCTGGGCATCGCCAACAAGGTGCTGCCCGATGATGAATTGATGGAACACACCATGAATTTCGCGCGCGATCTGGCGCTCAATTGTTCGCCGCGCTCGCTGGCGGTGATCAAGATGCAATTGCGCCATGCGCTGCAGTCCGATCTGGCGGCCAGCGATGCACTGGCCGATGAACTGACCGGCCTCGCCTTCGGCACCAGCGATTTCAAGGAGGCCCTGAGCGCACGCAAAGAGAAGCGCGCGCCGCAGTTCGCACCTTTCGACCCGCAGTAGCCCGGCTGGTGGCCGCAGGCGGCCAATGATGCCGGTCGCCAATGACCCCGGCCACCAATAGCGCTGGCCACTGAGGTCGGCTGGCAACACCATCGAGCCGGGATAACCGAGATACAAGACAACAGCAGGACAGCAGCCCATGCGCATACCGAATTTACGCGACGATGAAATGACCGAAGCCCAGCGGCAGGCACGCAGTGCCATCGATGAGGGGCCGCGCTCGAAAATACCCGGGCGCACGCCCAATCCGGCAGGCCCGTTCAATATTCTGATCCGGCGACCGGAACTGGCTGATTGCGTGCAGAAGCTCGGCCTGTATGTGCGTCTGGGCAGCAGCCTGCCACCGCGACTGGTGGAGTTCGCCGTCATCATTGCTGCACGCCACTGGGATGCCCAGTATGTGTGGGTGGCGCACCGCAAGCATGCCTTGAGGGGCGGCCTCGATGCGCAAGTGGCTGATGACCTGGGGCTGGGACGCAAGCCTGCCGGCATGCAGGCCGACGAGGCCGTGCTCTATGATTTCTGCACAGAACTCCAGATGACGCACGGCGTGAGTGATGCGAACTATGCCGCGTCGGTGGCCCGATTCGGCATCGACGGCGTACTCGATATCATTGCCGCCTACGGTTATTACTCCATGATCTCCATGTTCCTCAACGTCAATCAGTCCATGCCCAAGGACGGGCCGCTGATGGCCGTTCCACCCAGGGCCTGAACCATGACAGAAGCGCAGAACACGAACGCCGAATCACCCTTTGCAGGGCTCAAGGTACTGACCGTGGCCACGGTATTTGCTGCACCCTTCGCGGCCTACCAGCTGGGGCTGCACGGGGCCGAGGTGGTGTCGGTCGAGGACACGGCGGGCGGTGATCGAACCCGTACCGATGGCGCCGAGAACGCGCGCCACCTCACCTCGCAGAAAATGGGGCCGGCCTATCTGGCACATGCCGCCAACAAGCGCTCGGTGACGCTCAACCTGCGAGATCCGCGCGGGCAGGCCATCTTCCGGGAACTGGCCAGGGATGCCGATGTGCTGATCGAGAACATGCGCACCGGTGGCATGGCCAAGTACGGGCTGGCCTGGGATGACCTGAAAGCGATCAACCCGCGGCTCATCTATTGCTCACTTACCGGTTTCGGCCAGACCGGGCCCAAGGCCCGAGATGGCGCCATCGATGTGGTGGTGCAGGCCCTGAGCGGCATGATGAGCTTCACCGGCACTCCTGAATCGGGGCCGCTGAAGGCAGGCACCACGGTGGTGGACTACCTGTCCGGCTTTGCCACGGCGCTGGCGGTGGTGACGGCGCTCTATCACCGGACCAGCACCGGTCGCGGGCAGTTCATCGACGTGTCCATGCTGGAGACGGCGCTGCTGGGCATGAGCTACATCGTCAGCAATGTGCAGAATGCCGGTTTCAAGCCCAAGCTGATGGGCAACCGCACCAGCACCAACGTGCCGGTAAACAACTCCATCCGCTGCAGTGATGTGCCGGTGATGGTGGCCGCGGCCAGCGACAACCTGCGGCGGAAATTCCTGATTGCCATCGGCCGCGATGATCTGCTCACCGATCCACGCTTCGCCACGCATGCCGCAATGCTCGAACACGTCGATGAGATGTACGCCGAGATCGAGGCAGTCACCATGACACGCACCGCCGCGGAGTGGGAGGATCTGCTCAACAAGGCCGGTGTGCCTTGCGCGCGGGTGTACCAGATTGCCGAGGCGGTCGACAGTCCGCAGATCCGGCACCGCGGCCTGTACCAGGAGATCGGCGGCATACCGGGCATTGACGGCAAGCTGAAGCTGCCGCTGGCGTCCTACCGATTCTCGGAGGCCAAGGCCAGACTGCGCACGCCGCCGGCAAGGCTGGGCGAGCATACGGCCGAGGTGCTGGCAGAGCTCGGTTACGACCAGACCCGTATCGAGGCTCTCAGGGCCGACGGGGTTATCTGATTTTGTCCGCCTGGTGTGGCGGGCCGCGTAGAAAAGTGAGGAGATCGACATGCGAGCAGTGCTGTGCAGACAATGGGGATTGCCCGAAACCCTGAGCCTGGAGGAATTGCCTACGCCCGTGCCCGGGCCTGATGAAGTGCTGATCAGCGTGCAAGCCTGCGGGCTTTCCTTCCCGGATGTGCTGACCATCCAGGGCAAGTATCAGACCAAACCGGCCTTTCCCTTCACGCCAGGTGGTGACATCGCCGGGGTGGTCAAGGCGGTGGGCGCGAAGGTCAGCGCTTTCAAGGTCGGCGATGCAGTGTTCGGCCGCGGCCAGGAAAGCTGCGCCGAGGAAGTCCTGGCTGATCCGA
Organism: uncultured Pseudomonadota bacterium; assembly: GCA_903864555.1. The sequence continues at coordinate 2,734 of CAIPGJ010000989.1, forward strand.
AGCTGTTGTGGCACCTCCCGGCCACGGTCTCTCCGGCCGAGGCGGTCAGTCTCAACAATTTCGGCACCAGCTACCACGCGCTCAAGGATCGCGGTCAGCTCAAGGCGGGTGACACTCTGCTGGTGCTGGGTGCCTCAGGCGGTGTGGGCCTTGCAGCGGTGTCCCTGGGCAAGCTGATGGGCGCCCGGGTGATTGCCTGTGCCTCGACGCCGGAAAAGCTGCAGACCTGCCAGCAGGCCGGTGCTGATGACCTGATCAACTATGAAACCGAGAGCCTGCGTGACCGGATCAAGGTGCTCACCCATGACCGCGGTGTCGATGTGGTGCTCGATCCGGTCGGCGACAAGTTTGCCGACCCGGCCGTGCGCAGCCTGGCCTGGGGCGGCCGTTATCTGGTGATCGGCTTTGCCGCCGGCGAAATCCCCAAGGTGGCGCTCAACCTGCCGCTGCTCAAGGGGGCAACGATCCTCGGCGTGTGGGCTGGCGGCCTCAAGCGCAATGACCCGAAGCGCGCGCAGGCCGTGGCGCAGGAGGTGCTGGACCTGGCAGCGGCCGGCAAGATCCGACCGCATATCCACCACAGCTACAGCCTGGAGCAGACGGCTGATGCCCTCAATGAACTGATGCGCCGCAAAGTGCAAGGCAAGGTCGTGGTGGAGATGAACCAGGACATGCCTTCAGGCGAATGAATCCGAAACGGGAAGGGTTTCCGCCGGACGGTCGTAACCGTCCTTGTGTTGCGTTGCCGGATGAAGATTGACTCACATGATAAGGAAATACTGATCAAGGGGGCACCGCCCCCTTGAGAATCCCCCACTTCAGAGAGAAGTTTTTTTATCATTCTCTTTCTTTGGGACTTGATCAGCTCTTCCATAAGGATTTCACATGAACTGCATCCTGTTCGAGCGAACTGGAAAAATTGCCCATATCCGTCTGAACCGGCCGGATGTCATGAATGCCTTCAGCGTGCAGATGCTGAATGAATTCAACGAAGCGCTGGAATCCTTCCGCACTGACGGCACACTGCATGTGGCCATCATCAGTGGCGAAGGCGGTCGCGCCTTTTCGACGGGCCGGGATCTGAAGGACAAAACTGCGCCGCGGCCCGGTCTGAACATCTCGGATGCCGAGTATTGCGACAAACCGATGATTGCCGCGATTCGCGGCTACTGCATCGGGCAGGGCCTGGGTGTGGCGGTCAGCTGTGACCTGCGTGTGGCATCGACCGACGCCGTGTTTTCGCTGCCCGAAGTGCCACATGGCATGGTGCTCACGGGCTTGGGTGCTCTTGTGGTGCGCACCATAGGCTTGCAGGCAGCCCTGGAGTTCTCGCTGTTGGGCGAGAAGAAGGATGCCGTCTGGGCCTTGAATGCCGGGCTGGTGCACCGGTTGGTGGAGCCGGGGACAGAACTTGCTGTTGCAGAGACCATGGCCGAGCGCCTGGCTGGTATGGATCTGAGTGCCATGCGGGTCTCCAAGCGTGCGCTCTACAAGGCCGCGGAAGCGAGCTACAAGGAACTGCTGGCATTCTCGGAGCCACTGCGCCAGCAGGTGCTGGATGCAAAGAAAAGCAGTCACAGCTGATTCGTGAAAATGCTGAATCTGTGGGAGTGGATCCGGTGCTTGCATAGGCAGGTGGCATGGTCCTCTTGCCGGGGTGCCACCGGGCTGTGACGGGAGCTTGCGCAATCATCCACGGACAGGCACGATGCCTGCCGCCAGAGAAGGGGCTGGACACCCGCTCCAGCAGACCTTTGGCTGCAGGAGACAGTCGCTGCCTGAGCTGACTTCGGGTCGTGATGTTGGCAGCGGGCAAACCGTTCAGCCGTTTTTTCGAATTGACTGAAAGCGGAAGTGTGCAGGGCATGCCTGAATGCCTCCGATAGAACCGGGAGAAGTGACATGGTCAGCCGCAGGACGCTATTGCTCTTCAACTTCGGTGCATGCCTGACTTTCCTGGTCATGGGCATGCTGAGCCCCCATGTGATGGCAGTGCTGTTTCCTTCGCTGGGTGAA
>CAIPGJ010000990.1 GCA_903864555.1 uncultured Pseudomonadota bacterium
ATGGCTTTCGACAAAGCCTATTCCTGACATGTGCAAAGCAAGGAAAAAGCGCATTTAGGTGGGGCAAAGCTCGCGCGACTGTCGGCTTGGGAGAAATAATGCGCTCCCCGGAAATCGACGAAGAACCTTTGACAAGGGGGGATACCCACCCCTGCCGCGCTACTCCGCCTTGATCCCTGCCTCGCGGATGATGGCGGCCCACTTTTCCATCTCCGGTGGCAGGAAGGCCGCCAGTTCCTGCGGCGTGGAATTGATCGGCTCCACCATGGGCGCGGCAAAGCCCTGGCGCACCTCCTCCAGACGGAACACGCGCTGGACCTCCGGCCACAGGCGATCGACCGCCACGCGCGGCGTCCCCGCGGGACCGAGCAGCGCATACCAGTTGGTGGCCGCATAACCGGGCAGACCGCCCTCGGCAATGGTGGGCAGATCGGGCAACGTGGAAATGCGCCGCGCCCCGGTGGCGCCCAGGGCAATCACCTTGCCGGCGCGTACGCTGGGCATCACGGTGGCCGAGCCAAAGGAGGCCTGCACCAGGCCGGACATGAGGTCGGTGGCCAGGCCGCCGCTGGTCTTGTAGGGCACATGCACCAGCTTCACGCCGGCCATCTTCGCGAACAGCTCGCCGAAGATGTGGGTGCCCGACCCCACGCCGGGCGAGCCGTAGTTGAGCTGGCCGGGATGGGCCCGCGCATGGGCGATGAACGCCTTGACCGTGCGCGCCGGCACCGAGGGATGGATGAACAGGATGTTGGGCACCTCGGCCATCAACGTCACTGGCGTGAAATCGCGGATGGGGTGGTAGGACAGGCCCGGGTTGAGCGCCGGGGTGATGACATGCGAGGAACTGGTCATCAGCAGCGTGTAGCCATCGGGCGCCGCCTTGGCCACGTGATCGGTGGCAACCACGCCACCGCCGCCTGAGCGCACGTCGATGATCACCGGCTGCCCCCAGGCCTCGGCCAGCCGGGGCTGCAGCGCGCGCGCCATCGCATCGGGCGCACCACCCGGCGCGCCGAAGGGCAGCACGAAGCGCACCGGTTTGACCGGCCAGCGTTCGGCCTGTGCCTGCGCTGCTCCCTGACACAACATGGCGCACAGCAGCGCGCCGCCCAGCCTCAAACCAGTAAAGTGCATGGTGACTCCTCCTTGGTGCAGGGCGCATACCTCTCTCGGGTGCTGCGCCACTGCGGTGCTATTGTCTTATCACCCAGGCAATCCACTGCCCCAGGTCGAGGGCAGGATGTGCGCGTTGGCCGCGCGCCGTTCCAGGTACCAGGCCGGTCCGGGCGGCATGAAATCGAAGCGCCGCAGGCCCAGCTTGTGCGCCGCATCCATCGCCCAGTTGGGATTGAGCAGCAACTCGCGACCCAGCGCCACCAGGTCTGCCTGCCCCTTCTCGACAATGGCATTGGCCTGGTCGGCGTGGATGATGAGGCCTACCGCCAGCGTGGCAATGCCGGCCTCGCGACGCACGTGCTCCGCATACGGCACCTGGTAGCCATAGCCGATCACCGCGCC
>CAIPGJ010000991.1 GCA_903864555.1 uncultured Pseudomonadota bacterium
CCTATGCGGCCGGCTACGAGGTGTTCGCCGACCTCGCGCGGCGCGATCAGGACCAGCACCACAGCAAGGGCTGGCACCCCACGGGCATTTTCGGGGCCATCGGCGCCGCCGCTGCCTGCGCCAGCCTGCGCGGGCTCGATGGCACACGTGCGGCCATGGCACTGGGCATTGCAGCTTCGCAATCCGGGGGCCTGATGGCCAACTTTGGCAGCATGACCAAACCCTTCCATGCCGGCCGCGCCGCACAGTCCGGGGTACTGAGTGCGCGACTGGCCGCCGAAGGCTTCACCGCGTCTGTCGATGCGCTCGAGGCGAGCCCTGGCTTCCTTGCGGCCGTATCGCCCGCGGGCAAGGTCGACGTGGAATCCCCGACGCGGGCCGGCAAGCCCTGGCAGATCTGCTCCAGCAACCGGCTGGCCATCAAGAAGTACCCGGTATGCTTCTGTTCGCACCGGGCGCTGGACGGCATGTTCGATCTGCTCAAGAGCCATCCGATCAAGCCCGCGGATGTTGACAAAATCATTGTGCGCCTGAGCCGGCGCAACGCCAGCATCCTGCGCAGCCATCAGCCGCAGACCGGACTGGAGGGCAAGTTCAGCATGGAATTCGCCATGGCCTCCGCGCTGGTGGCAGGTCGCGCTGGTCTTCGCGAATTGACTGACGACTTTGTCCAGCGGCCCGAAGTGCAAAGCCTGGTGCAGCGCGTACAGACCGAGCCCGATGACCGCGATGATCCTCAGCGTCCGGGCTTTGCCCTGCATGACCAGGTCACCGTGCACCTGCGCGATGGCCGCACCCTGGACAGCGGCCCCATCACCAACATCCGCGGCGACCCCGCACTTCCGCTGCAGCGCGACGAGGTCTGGGCCAAATTCGAGGACTGCCTTCAGATCGGCAATCCCAGGCTCACACCGCGCCCGCTGTTCGACATGGTCATGAGCCTGGACCGACTGCCCGCGGCGCGCGATCTCATGCGCCAGCTGACCGGATGAAATCGATTGCGCATGAGGAGGGACTGAACAAGCGGGCTAGGCCCCCTAGTATCCCCCCCAATTCAGAGCAAGCACTGTCTACCCTTTCCACACAATCGGAACACATTCAGTGTTTCCATAACAACCAGAAGCGCGCACGGGTCAGCACAATCGGCATCCGGCGCAAGGTGGTTGAAAAAAACAACACGACCCGAGAGGAGTGAGCGCAGGAAGCGCCTACCGCATGGACTTTGCACCCACACAGACACAGCAGGACGTCCGCCGCGCCATCGACGTCATCTGCGCACGCTTCCCACTCGATTTCTGGCGCGAGAGCGACCGCAGCGGCGCCTTCCCACACGAACTGCACCAGGCGCTGGCCGCCGACGGCTGGCTGGGCATCTGCATGCCCGAGGAACATGGCGGGGCCAACCTGGGGGTGGCCGAGGCGGCGGTGATGATGCAGGCCATCGCCGAATCCGGCGCCGGCATGTCCGGCGCCTCGGCCGTGCACATGAACATCTTCGGCCTGCATCCGGTGGTGAAGTTCGGCACGCCGGCGCAGCAGCGGCGCATGTTGCCCCCGCTCATCCAGGGCCGCGAGAAGGCTTGCTTTGGCGTCACCGAGCCCGATGCCGGCCTGAACACCCTGCGCCTGCGCACCCGCGCGGTGCGCGATGGCGACTGCTACGTCGTCTCCGGTGCCAAGGTATGGATCTCCACCGCGCAGGTGGCGCACAAGATCCTGCTGCTTGCGCGCACGGCCGAGTACGACCCGGCCCGGCCAGCCCAGGGACTCAGCCTGTTCTACACCGACCTCGACCGCAACACCGCCGACGTGCGCGAAATCGACAAGATGGCACGCGCAGCGGTGGACTCCAACGAGATCCGCTTCGATCGCATGCGCGTGCCGGCCGCCGACCTGATCGGGGAGGAAGGCCGCGGCTTCCAGGCCATCTTCCACGGCTTCAACCCGGAACGCATCCTGATCGCCGCGGAAGCCATCGGCATCGGCAAGTGTGCGCTGCGCCTGGCCTCGGCCTACGCCAAGCAACGCATCGTGTTCGACCGGCCCATCGGCCGCAACCAGGGCATACAGCATCCACTGGCCGAGCGCTGGATGGAACTGGAAGCGGCCGAGCTCATGGTGCGCCGCGCCGCCTGGCGCTACGACCGCGGGGAGCCGGCGGCAGCCGACGCCAATGCCGCCAAATACCTGGCTGCGGAAGCCGGCTTTCGCGCCTGCGAAACGGCGGTGCTCACCCATGGCGGCTTCGGCTACGCGAAGGACTTCCACGTAGAGCGATTGTTTCGAGAGAGCATGCTGCCGCGCATTGCCCCGGTCAGCCGCGAGCTGATACTGTCCTACATTGCCGAACGTGTTCTGGGCCAGGAGAAGTCATACTGATGTGAAATTCGGCCAGGGCAGATCGTTTCATGCGAAACCAACAATAACCAGGAGAAGCCATGAATCACATCACTCACGCCACGCTGGGCGCAGCCGCCGCACTATTGGCGATATCCCTGGCGGACACGGCATCGGCGCAGCAATATCCCGCCCGCACAGTACGCGTCGTCACCCCCTATGCCCCCGGCGGCAGCACCGACATCCTTGCCCGGCTGCTTTCGGCCAGGCTTACCGACACATGGAAACAGCAAGTTGTGGTGGAAAATCGCCCCGGAGGCAACACCATCATCGGCAGCGAGCACGTGGCCCGTTCCCCGGCCGACGGATACACGCTGATGCTGCAGACCAGCGGCCATGTGATCAATCCGAGCCTGCTGAAGACACCCTACGACCCCATCCGGGATTTCACCGGCGTTGGCACCGTGGCGGTCGGTGAATTCCTCCTCGTCATCCATCCATCGGTCGCCGCCAACTCAGTACAGGAATTCATCGCGCTCGCACGCAGCAAACCCGGCCAGATCAATTACGCGTCCTCTGGTGCCGGCTCCTCCACGCATCTGGCAAGCGAATACTTCAACATCGTGGGGAATGTGCAAATGTCTCATGTGCACTACAAAGGTGGCGGGCCGGCATTGAACGACCTGCTGGGCGGCCAGGTACAGGTCACGATCAGTGTGCCCTTGGCCTTCGTGTCCCATGTGCGGGGCGGCAAGCTGAAGGCGCTGGCCGTCACGGGAGCCAACCGGATGTCAGCCCTGCCTCAGGTGCCCACCTTTTCCGAAGCCGGTCTACCAGCTTACGATGCCAGCAATTGGTACGGCATCTTTGCACCAGCCGGACTGCCGCGTCCGATTGTGGAAAGCTGGTCGAGTGAATTGGCCAGGATCCTGTCGCAACAGGACGTTCGGGACAACCTGATCAGCCAGGGCATGGATCCCCTGATCCGGACACCGGAGCAATTCACCGAGA
>CAIPGJ010000992.1 GCA_903864555.1 uncultured Pseudomonadota bacterium
ACGGTGGCCTCGCCCATGGTATGGCTGACGTCGAAGCACTCGATGCGCATGGCGCCCTCCGGCAGGTCCAGCGCCTCGCGCAGCGCGGCCAGGCGCGATTGCTGCGTGCTCTGCTCAGCCAGCCGGTTCTTCAGCGCATGGCGGGCATTTTCCTCGGCGGTTTCGAGCCAGACACGCCGCTCGCCCTGGGGTCGGGTCACCACATGCACGCGGTGCCCGCTGTGCTCACCCAGCAGTTCTGCCAGTTCCGGACCGTCCTCGATACCGGGGCAGACGATGACTTCAGGCACCGGACGATCGTGGTAGTGCTGTTCGATGAAGGCCTGCATCACCTCGCCGGTGGCATCGGACTGGCCTTCCAGGCTGGGGGCTCTCGGAAAGAAGCTGCGGTCGCCCAGTTGCCGTCCGCCGCGGATCATCATCAGGTTGACGCAGCCCATCCCGCCTCCCTCGACATGGGCGATGACATCGACATCGGTGTCGCTGCCGGTGTCGGCATACTGCCGCTGGGTCATGCGGCTGAGCGAATGGACCTGGTCACGGATGACCGCCGCCTCCTCATAGCGCATGTCGATGGAGGCCTGCAGCATGCGGTCCGTGAGCCTTTTCACCACGTCGTCGCTGCGGCCTTCTAGGAAGGTCACGGCATCACCAACGTCTCGGGCATAGTCAGGCGCGTCGATGAGCTTGACGCAAGGTGCCGAACAGCGCCGGATCTGGTGCAGCAGGCAGGGACGCGAGCGATTGTGGAACACTGAATCTTCGCAGGTGCGCAGGCGGAACACCCGCTGCATCAGCTGGATGCTCTCGCGCACCGCCCCGGCATGCGGAAAGGGCCCGAAATAGCGATGGGCCTTGTCGAGCGTTCCCCGATGAAAACCCAGCCTCGGGAACTCGTCTCCGCTCACCATCAGGTAGGGATAGGACTTGTCGTCCCGGAACAGGATGTTGTACCGGGGCGTGAGGGACTTGATCAGGTTGTTTTCCAGGATCAGCGCTTCCGCCTCTGAACGCGTGATGGTCACCTCCATGGCTGCCACCTGGGTCAGCATCATGGCGATGCGTGGGCCATGCCCGCTCTTCTGGAAGTAGGAGGAAACGCGCTTCTTCAGATCGCGTGCCTTGCCGACATAAAGGGCTTCGCCGCGCAGGTTCAGCATGCGATAGACACCGGGCAGGTTCGGCAGGCCGGCAAGAAAGACCGCGCTGTCGAATGCCTGTCGGGGCGGCTCTTCAGGGACTGCCGGATCGGGGGCTTGCGTCATTGCCTTGGCTGCAGAAAGCTCCGGATGTCGGAAAACACGGCCCGGAACATGTCCGGTGTCAGTCGGCGTGTCTGGGTGTTGTAGCGGCTGCAATGATAACTGTCGTACAGCCGCAGTGTTCCGCCGGTGGCCAGCGGCAAATCATGGATGGCGTGGTGGCCGAATGAAAAGTCCTTCACCTTGAGCCCCAGCGTGCGCAGCACCGCCTGGTGGGCAATGCTGCCCAGGGCCAGCACCACCCGCGGCGGATGCAGGGCCAGCTCAGCCGCGAGATAGTGATTGCACTGGCGTATTTCCGCCGGCTCGGGCTTGTTCTGTGGTGGCAGGCACTTCACCGCATTGGTGATGCGACAGTTGTGCAATTCGAGGCCATCATCGGGTTCGCTGCTGCCTGCATGGCTGCCGAAGCCGCATTCATGCAGGGTCTGGAACAGCAGGATACCGGCATGATCCCCGGTAAACGGCCGGCCGGTGCGGTTGGCCCCGTGCATGCCCGGCGCAAGGCCGACAATCAGCAATTCCGCCTCCGGGTCGCCGAATGCGGGGACGGGGCGCGCGAAATAGGCAGGCTTGTCCCGGCGCACATCGGCGAGAAAGCCGGCCAGG
>CAIPGJ010000993.1 GCA_903864555.1 uncultured Pseudomonadota bacterium
CGATCTTGCCGCCAGGCATGCACCAGGCGTTGACCTGGTCGCTGCTGAGCAGGTTGGTTTCCCACTTCCATTTCACGGCATCTTGGCGGAAGGTCGCCGTGGCGGGAATGAGGCGGCCCGCAACGCGCCTGATCCGTTCCACTTGTGCCGCATCGCGGTTGAGCAAGCCCTTGGCCTGCGCCTGCTGTATCAGGTCCTGGTAGGACTTGGCCGCACCCTGTTCGAATTCCTGCTGGGAAATCGCCATGCGCTGTTCGCGGTTCACACCCACTGCGCCGGGCTGTGTGGTCTGCACCGTCTGGCAGCCAGCCGCCAGCAAGGCCACTGCCAGCGCGACCGCGCCCGTCCACCCCGATGTCCGCATCTTCGAACCTGCTGTTTCGTGCATTGTCCAAGCTCCTCGTTATGGTTGCGTGGCTCTGGATACCGGCAAATGCCAACCCATCAACCGATACGCGATCCAGTTTCAACCTGGCTGGTTCAGGCCCTGCACCACGGCAGAGGTTCCGCCCATATGCCGTCCGGCCCAGCGGCAGCCGCTTGCACTATGAAATGCCGGCCCTGTGCCCTGCCTGCACCGGCTGGCGGAGCTTCCAGACCACCAGCACGAAACCGATCAGGCAGCACAGCGAAGCGGCAGTGTAGGTCATGGCCGGCCCCATCCAGTCCCAGGACCAGCCACTGCCCAGGCTGCCCAGCACCCCCCCGGCGCCGAAGGTGAGGCTGGCATACAGGGCCTGGCCGCGCGCGCGCAGGTGCTCGCCGAACCAGCGGTTGATGAAGCCCACCGCAGTGGCGTGATACAGACCGAACGTCGCCCCGTGCAGCACCTGGGCCAGCGCGATCAGCACCGGGTAATCCACCAGCCAGCCGATCACCACGAAACGCAACACCCCGCAGGCAAAACTGAAGGCCAGCAGCGACTCGACACGAAAGCGCTGCGTCAGCTGCGGCATCACCAGAAACACGACAATCTCCACCACCACCCCGAGCGACCACAGTGCGCCCACCGCGGTGCGGCTGTAGCCATTGGCATCGAGGTGGATGGAATAAAAGGCGTACAGCGGGCCATGCGCCATGGCCATGAAGAAGCAGGCGATGAAAAAGGCGCACACCTCCGGCCGCCGCAGCACCGGCCAGACGCTGCCCGCGGCAGCCGGCCGGCCGGTCTTCACCACTTCCGGAACCAGCAGCGCAATGCCGAATGCCGCTGTCAGGGACGCCAGCACCAGCCAGGGCAACAGACTCACCGGCCAGACATCCAGCGCCATGCCGATGCCACTCACCGCCACGATAAAGCCGATCGAACCCCACACCCGCAGCCGCCCATAGCGCCCGATGTCGTCACGCAAGTGGGCGAAGGTGATGGCCTCGAACAACGGCATGGCCGCATTGGTGAAGAATCCGAGCAGGGCCATGAACAGCATCAGCGGCCAGAAGCCCGACACAAAGCACAGGATCAGCGCCACCGCCACCACGATGAGCAGCGCCAGGCGCAGCAACGGCGCATGGCGCCCGCGCCGGTCGGCCATGCCCGCCCACAGCGTGGGGGCCAGCAGGCGCATCAGCTGCGAGCCCCCCAGCAGCATGCCGATGGCGGCAGCGCCGTGGCCAAGAGATTGCAGGTAGAGGCTGAAGTAGGGCGAATAGGCGCCCACGAACACGAAGTACGCAAAATAGAACGCCGCCAGGCGGCTGTAGGGGATGACGTGCATATGCCGAACAGGCCCTAGCAGCCTGTCGGACTTAGGCGAGCACTATTGAGTGAATTTGTCATCGAAGCCATGGCGTAAACCTTACTTGATAGGCGCATAGGATACTCAAGTGAGGCGAGGGAATGACACGATTTGTGGCGGTGAATCGAGACACGGGATACCTGCTGCCGCCCTCTGTGGATGACTGCTTGCCCAAGGATC
>CAIPGJ010000994.1 GCA_903864555.1 uncultured Pseudomonadota bacterium
CGCACCGTCAGCATCAACGTGCACAACAACCGTGTCATCGCCCAGCCGCTGGAGCCGCGCGCCTGCGCCGCCACCTACGATGCCGGCAGCGACATGCACACGCTGTACTGCTGCAGCCAGGGCGTAGGCAACCAGGCCGCCCTGCTGGTCGGCGCCACCGGCCTGCCCAGCGCCAAGCTGAGCGTGGTGGCCAAGGACGTCGGCGGCGGCTTCGGCGCGCGTTCCGCGCTGTATCCGGAATACGTGGCCGTGCTGCTCGCTGCAAAGCTGACCGGCCGTCCGGTGAAATGGACCGGCATGCGTTCCGAAGTCTTCCTCAATGACGACCATGCACGCGACTGCACCACGCGCGGTGAGCTGGCCCTGGACAAGGACGGGCGCTTTCTCGCCATGCGTTTTGACTTCATCCAGAACCTGGGCGCCTACTCTTCGCCCAACGGCACCTTCCCCGCCACCGGCAGCGCCATCAACTGCCTGACCGGTGTCTATGACGTGCCAGCGGCCTGGATACGCTCGCGCGTGGTCCTGACCAACACCACCTGCACCGCGGCCTACCGCGGCTCCGGCCGCCCGCTGATGTCCTACATCCTCGAGCGACTGGTCGACCAGGCCGCCCAGGAACTGCAGATGGACCCGGTGGACTTGCGCCGGCGCAACCTGGTGCCGGCCGACCGCTTCCCCTACAAGCAGGTGCACGACATCGTGCTCGATTGCGGCGACTTCCACGGCGTGCTCGACAAGGCGCTGGCGCAGGCGGACTGGGCGGGTTTCGACAAGCGCCAGGCGGAGTCGGCGAAAAACGGCAAGCTGCGCGGTCGCGGCATTGCCACCTTCATCGAGGCGACCGGTGCCGGCCGCAGCTCCGACGATGGCATAGTGCGCTTCGATGCCGATGGCACCATTGCCCTGTATGCCGCCGCCCAGTCAGGCGGCCAGGGCCATGAAACCACTTTCTCGCAGATCCTCTCCGATGCCACCGGCCTGCCACTGGAGCGTTTCGTGTTGCGCAGCGGCGAGGCCGGCGTGCGTGTCGCCGGCAATGGCGCCGGCGGTTCGCGCACCATGGTCGGCGCCGGCAGCGTGTTCAGCCTGGCTGCCAAGGAGATCATCGAGAAAGGCCGCACGCTGGCTGCGAAGTCCCTGGAGGCAGCCCCCGAGGACATCGACTTCGAGCACGGTGAATACCGCATCAAGGGCACCGACCGAAAGATCAGCCTGGCCAGGCTGGCCGACCAGCACAAGGGCGAGAAGCCCCATCCCCTGGACACCAAGGCACAAGCCCTGTTCGGCATGACCTTCCCCAACAGCTGCCACATTGCCGAGGTCGAAATCGATCCGGACACCGGGGAGGTGGACGTGCTGCGCTACAGCGGCATCGATGACGCCGGCGTCATCATCAACCACCAGATCGTCGAAGGCCAGATGCACGGCGGCATCATGCAGGGCGCCGGCCAGGTACTGGGCGAACACTCCGTGTACGACCGCGAGTCGGGACAGTTGCTCACCGGCAGCTTCATGGACTACCCCATGCCGCGCGCCACCACCTTCGTCAGGCCGGAACTGACCGACCACCCGGTGCCCACCAAGACCAATCCCCTGGGTGTGAAAGGCGTGGGCGAATCCGGCGTGACCGGTTCGTTGCCCACCGTGATGAACGCCATCATGGATGCGCTGCGCCGCGGCGGCGTCAGACATTTCGACATGCCGGCGACACCCCAGCGCGTCTGGCGCGCGCTGCAGGAAGCCGGCCACGGCCGGCCCTGCGCCTTGTCGGTTGAAGCTGCCTGAAGCCGTCCACCCTAGTCAGTCCCACAGACAGCCCTCACCCTCCAGGAGTACGCCATGCTGGACACCGGCTCCCTGCCGATGTCCCTTTCACCGCGGCTGCGATTCCTGGCCAGCCCCTGAAGACCGATGTTGCCTGCCACGACACCAAGGTGGACCAGGCCGGCCAGTTCGGCGGCCATCATTGGTCGCAGCCGTAGTAAAGTGGCGGCCCGGCACACCGAGCGGCCGGGGCCCACGAGGTGGTGGCTATCACAGGAGGCGTTCATGAACATCGTTCTGCAGGCGGTTTGTGCAGGGATTCTGGCAACATCGGTGCTACCGGCCCTGGCACAGACCTGGCCGGTCAAACCGGTGAAGGTGATCGTCGGTTATCCTCCCGGCGGCCCGACCGACCTCACCGCCCGCACCGTCAGCGCCAAGATGCAGGACATCACTGCACAGGCCTTTGTGGTGGAGAACACCCCCAGCGCCAATGGCGCCATCGGCACCCAGTCACTGGCACGCTCGGCACCGGATGGCTACACCCTGATGCTCTCCACCGCCGGACATACCTCGATCGCCGCGGCGCTGTATGGCGACAAACTGCCCTTCGATCCCTTCCGCGACCTCTCCCCCATCAGCATGACGGTGAGCAGCAATGCCCTGATCCTGGTCCACCCCGGCCTGGGCGTGAAATCCATCGCCGAACTGGTGAAGCTGGCCAAATCCAGACCGGGCCAGCTCAATTACGGCTCGCCGGGGACCGGCACACCCAATCAGCTGGGCATGGAGCTGTTCAAGTCCATGACCGGCACGGACATCCTGCATGTGCCCTACAAAGGCACGGCGCAGATGATGCAGGACATGCTGGCGGGCCGGGTGCAGATCGTGATCAATGGCGCAGCCACCGTGCTGCCCCATATCCGCTCGGGCAAGATGATTCCGCTGGCCTCGGGCTGGAGCTCGCGCGCCCACGCCGTCCCGGACGTCCCCACCATGGAAGAACTGGGCTACCCCGGCTATCTGGTCTCGACCTGGTTCGCGCTGTTCGCCCCGCCGAAAACCACGCCGGCCCTGATCACCCGCATGCATGGCGTGGCCAGCCAGGCGCTGGGCGACCCACAGGTCGTGAAAACGCTCACCGGTGCCGGTTTCGACACCGCGGCCAGCACACCGGAATTTGTATCGCGGCTGATGCGCGAGGAGTACGAGCGCTGGAAGAAAGTCGTGGCCGACGCAAAGATCGTCCCTGAATGAACTTGATGCCACCCATGTCACGGCAGGACACTGAATCAATGTATCGATGTATCGATGTATCGATGTATCAATGAATCAAATCCGCCGAAGCAACGGCAATGACGGCAACAGCAGCGACAACAGCAATACCGGTATCAGACCAACCGAGGAGAAGCACTCATGAACAAGACATTGCAGTGGGCATCGCTGGCCCTGGCCGGCATGGCCATCAGTCCGCTGGCACTGGCGCAGAACTATCCCGTCAAGC
>CAIPGJ010000995.1 GCA_903864555.1 uncultured Pseudomonadota bacterium
AGCCTCGCGCCTTGCATCCATCCGCTTCAAGGCGCAACGCATCTCGCGCGGTGAATGTCAACAGACCCTAGTCACAGGGCTCACGAAGAGGGGTGACCTGCATCTCAACGCGGGGCGCCTTGCCGAGCGATGAAATCCAGCGTTAATGCGGCGGTTTCGTCCGGATTGGTGCCCGAGGCATGGTAGCCGTCGATGGGGAGGATCTTCAGTTCGGAGTTGCGTATTCTGGGCTGCCATTGCTCGTATTCAGATCTGCCACGCCAGGGCGTATCGGTGCCGATCACCAAAGTGGGGCAGGATATTTGCGGGATATGGTCCGCCACGTTCACGGTGGGCACCCAGCGCATGTAGGCCTGGGCGGTGGACACTGCGGTGGCCCCCATCATGTCCACCCACCAGTCGATGCCGCGTTCGGGGATTTTGCTGCCCAGCCGCGAGCGCATGGTTTGCCGGGCCCAATGGCGCATGCCCTTGCTCGCCATGAGTTCGGGCCAGGCATCTACCTTGGGTGGCTCGTGGGGCGAACAGCACAGGGTAAGCGTCTTCAGGAGGTCAGGGCGGGTCGCGGCCAGCACCATGCTGCTGAAGCCCCCGCTCTTGCCGGCCACCAGGTGCACCGGCTCGCCGGCGACGTGATTGATGATGCGCACCAGGTCATCGACGAGGCCTTCGCTTGAATAGGAGAAATCTGCGGGGACTGGTCCGGACTGTCCAAAGCCGCGCTGATCGAAGCGGATCATGCGGTAGCGGCGCGAGACATGCGGTACCCAGGCGCGCCAGGCCTCGGTGCATTCGGCGAAGCCGTGCACGAACAGTATCGGCTCGGCGCGCGACCAGGGGTCAGTGTAGTCGTCGACCTGGTAGAAAAGACGACAGTCCGGCAGTTCTAGGTGACTCACGATGGCTTCCTCGTCGGGTGGGGCGGCGGAGCGGGCTGGCGAGAGTTGCTACTTGGCTGGCAGCGACTTGAGCAGTGCCGCCCACTTCTGAATGTCAGCGCGGATGATGGCATCGAATTCGGGTGGTGTATTGCCCACGGCCGTGGCGCCTTCTGCCACCAGATTCTGCCCAAACTCCGGCGAGCGCACGATTCTGACGATGTCCTGATTCAGCCGCTCGACCAGTGCCGGCGCCATGCCGGCCGGGCCCAGGATGCCATTCCAGCCAATGGCCTCGTATCCGGGCACCGCGTCCGCCATGGGGGGCACATGCGGCATGGCGGCGCGCCGCTCCTTGGAAGTCACACCCAGCAGGCGCACCTTGCCGGCCTTTTCCTGCTGCAGCACGGTGCCCGCGGTGACCACCCAGGTCATGTGAATCTCGCCGGCGAGCAGCGCTGCCAGCGACTGCGGCACGCCCTTGTACGACACCTGGGTGAGCTTGATGCCCGCCAGGGAGGAGAAGAGCTCGGCGCTCAGGAATACCAGCGAGCCGCTGCCCACATCGCCATAGTTCAGCTGCCCCGGTTTCGCTTTGGCCAGTGCAATCAGTTCGGCGACCGACTTCACCGGCGTGGCCGCATTCACCATCAGGGTACTGGCCACGCTGCTCACCAGGGTGATGGGTGAAAACGCCTTGACCGTGTCGTAGGGGATGTCCGGATAGAGGCTGGGGTTCACCACATGCGTCGGGAAGACCATGAGCAGCGTGTAGCCGTCGGGCGGGGAATTGGCCACGAGCTGCGAGCCGACGATGCCGCTCGCTCCCACCCGGTTTTCGATGATCACCGGCTGCTGGCCGAAGCTGTCGCGAAGCTTATGCCCGATCACCCGGGCCAGGATGTCGGTGAT
>CAIPGJ010000996.1 GCA_903864555.1 uncultured Pseudomonadota bacterium
CGAGATCGGCAAGCTGTGGGGCCGCTCCATCATCACCGGCCTGGCACGCATGGACGGCTGGCCAGTGGCCATCATCGGCGGTGATCCCTACCACTATGCCGGCTCCTGGACGCGCACCTCCTGCGAAAAGCTGATCCGCTTCGTCAGCCTGGCACAGACCTTCCACCTGCCGGTGGTGCACCTGGTGGATTGCCCGGGCTTTCCCATCGGCCTGGATGCGGAAAAGGAATCCACCATCCGCGTGGCCATGCGCGCCATGTCGGCCATCAATCTGTCCACCGTGCCCTGGTGCAGCATCCTGATCCGCAATGTCTTCGGCGTGGCCGGCAGCGGCCATCGCCCGACTTCGGGCTACACCACGCGCTACGGCTGGCCCTCGCTCAAGTCGGGCTCGCTGCCCTTCGAAGGTGGCATCGAGGTGGGCTACAAGGCCGACATCGAGGCGGCGGCCGATCCGGAGGCTAAAATGCAGGAAATCCGGGAACGCCTGGAAAGATTGCGCTCACCGCTGCGCACCGCAGAGAGCTTTGCACTCGAAGAAATGATCGACCCGCGCGACACCCGCAGCTACCTGTGTGACTTTGCCAATGTGGCACAGGCCTGCCTGGAGCCGGGCGAAGCACGCAATTTCTACCATCCGTGACTACAGCAGAAATCCACTCAAAGGGAGCAGGCAGAATGAGCAAAATCGATTCCCCGGTCGCAGGCGTGTTGATGCAGTACGAAGTCAAGGTCGGCGACGCCGTGACCGAAGGCCAGGAAGTGGCCTTGATGGAATCCATGAAGATGGAAATCCCCATCCTCGCCGAAGTCTCCGGCACCGTGAGCAAACTCTGCTGTGATCCCGGCGCCAGCGTGGCCGAAGGCGCGACCATCATCGAACTGGGCTGAGGGGGCTGGCTGCCGCGGGTGTTAACCCCCTTGTCAAAGGGGGCCGACTCGACGCAGTCGCGCGGGGGGATTTTCTCCCGCTGCGCTTGCAGAGCACCATGAGGTCCTGATTGAGTCGGTGAATATTGACCTGCCCCTCACCACCTGCAAGGCAACCAACATGCGCAGGGTGCATGACAATCGGGAGCAGGCAAAGAGACCAACCGCCGCTGTCTAAAATCCCCCCGCTCGTTCGCTGCGCTCACGAGTCGGCCCCCTTTGACAAGGGGGTAAACCAGCGGCATTCCCGGAAGCCAGCGCCGTTCAGCCATCCCCCGCCGTCATCCCCGTCTCCTCGACCAGCTTCTTCCAGCGCGCCATCTCGGCATTGAGGAACTGCGAGAACTCCGCCGGCGTATTCATCACCATGATGATGCCCTCGCCGGTGAGCTTCTTGTGCACATCTGGCGCATTGCCGGCCTTCACCAGTTCGGCGCGGATGCGGTTGAGCAACGGCACCGGCGTGCCGCCGGTAGTGGTGATGCCGAACCAGCTCGAGTAGTCATAGCCCGGTGCAGCTTCCGACAGCGAGGGTACATCGGGGAAGGTCGGTGAGCGCTGCGCCGTGGTCACACCGATGAGGCGCATCTTGCCCGCCTTGACATGCGGGATCAGCGACAGCGCGGTATTGGTGGTGGCGTTGATGCGGTTGGCCAGCATGTCCGGCACCAGTGGCCCGGTGCCCTTGTAGTGCACGAACTGCACCTCGGACTTGGTGAGGCTGTGCAGCCAGGCGCCGGCGATGTGCGAGGAGCCGCCGATGCCGGTGGTGCCGTAATTCAGCTTGCCCGGGTTCTGCCTCACCCAGGCGATGTACTCGGCCGGCGTGGCGATGGGGAGCGAGGGATGCACCACCAGCAGCGAAGGCCGCTTGCTCATCAGCGACACCGGGGCCACGTCCCTCACCGGGTCATAGGGCAGGCTCTTGTAGAAGGCCGGATTGATGCCGATGGCCGTGGGCGCCACCATCAGCGTGTAGCCATCGGCGGGGGCCTTGGCGACGAAGCTGGTGGCAATGGTGCCGCCCGCACCCGGTCGGAAATCGGTGATGAAGGTCTTGCCGGTGCTTTCGGTCATCTTCTGCAGGTACATGCGTCCCTCGGTCTCGCTGGAGCCCCCGGGTGCGAAGGGGAACACCACCTGCACCGGCTTGCTCGGCCAGGCATCGGCCGCGGCCTGGGCCGCCCTGTCCTGGGCGGTCTGGGCGCAGAGGTGAAAAGGAAATGCGAGTGCGGCGCTGGCAAGCGCGAAGAGCAGGAACTGCATGAGGCCTCCTTGTGATTCTGCGTACAGAAATCGGATGAAGCGCAGTACTGCGGTCCGGTCAGTTGCTGCCGGCTCTTGTATGTGGCTCGAGGTGTTGTCTACGGTGCGGCACACCTTAGTCCAAAGCGACGCGGCGGGCAACCGCCCGGTGGACACGGACCCGGCGAACCGTTATCGGCACAACGACCGCATGCCTGCGCTTTTTTATTGCCCCGAAAAGCCTTATTCTTCGGGACGGCTGCAGACCATCCTGGCATTGAAGATCGGGGGGCGGCTGGAGGTTCCCGCAATACCCACCAAAAAGACGGCGGCGGCTGGGGCGACTGGCGCGACGACAACAGCAACGTCGTCCAGCGAGTCCGCAGCCGCAAGCTGCCCGTTGAATGAAACAAAGGAGGAGACTCATGGCGGAGGCTGACGCCCTGCACGGCGTGCGTGTCATCGATTTCGGGCAGTACATCGCCGGCCCGCTGGCCGGCATGCTGCTGGCTGACTTCGGCGCTGATGTCATCCGCGTCGACCCACCCGGCGGCCCGCGTTACCGCAGCGCCGCCAATGCCACCTGGAACCGCGGCAAGCGCAGCATCGTGCTCGACCTGAAACAGGCGGGTGACCTCGCCATTGCGCAAAAGCTGATCGCCTCGGCCGATGTGGTACTGGAGAATTTCCGTCCCGGCGTGATGGACCGGCTGGGTCTGGGCGCGAAAGCCCTGACCGCGCTGCACCCACGTCTCATCTACTGCGCCATGCCCGGCTTCGCCAGTGACGATCCGCGCGCCGGCATGCGCGGCTGGGAAGGCGTGATCGCCGCCGCCACCGCCTGCCACAGCTCACACGCCGCGGTGAAGGTGGACAGCCCCGTGTACTGCGCCATCCCCTATTCGTCGGACTTTGCCGCCTCGCTCGCCGTGTGCAGCATCGGTGCCGCGCTACTCGAGCGGCAGCGCTCCGGCCTCGGCCAGATGATCGAAGTGCCCCTCTTCAATGCCACCTTCACCGCCTTCAGCGGCAAGCTGATGAAGGTGGATGGCCAGCCCGAAATCGATGGGGCTTCGCGCTGGACCCACATGAAGTGCCAGGACGACATCTGGCTGATGTACCTCACCGGCCGCCTGAACAAGACCTTCCTCGAGCTGGCCGGCTGCCGCGAGGGCGAGACACCACCGGCAGTGGCGCAGCAGCGGCTCGAAGCGCTGTTCCGCACCCGAACGTCGGTGGCGTGGGAGGCCTTTTGCGCAGAGCTGGGACTGGAGGGCATCAGCTGCCTCTCCGGCCGGCAATGGCTGCATCACCCCATGGCCGAAATCACCAGCACGGTGGCCGACTTCGATGACCCGGTGCTGGGGCGTTTCCGTGGCTACACGCTCAACCCGCGCCTGTCGGACACGCCCGGCCGCGTGCGCTCGCCACGTGCGCTGCCCGATGCGGATCGCGCGGAGATCCTGAAGGAACTGGCGTCGGCGCCGCAAGCCGCCACAGCACGCAGCGCCGCGCCGGCGGGCACGCAGACCCTCCAGTCCGCGCTGCAGGGCGTGAAGGTGCTCGACCTGGGCATCATCCTCGCCAGCCCGAGTTGCGGGCGCACGCTGGCCGAGTTCGGTGCCGACGTGATCAAGATCGACAGCGCCCACCGCAACCCGGTGAACTGGCACAACGACGTCAACCGCGCCAAGCGCTCCATCGTGCTCGACCTGAAGAAGCCCGCGGGACTGGAGATCTTCTGGCGGCTGGTCGAGGACGCCGACGTGGTGCTGGAGAATTTCCGCCTCGGCGTGGCCGACAAGCTGGGCGTTGGCTACGAGGCGGTGAGCCGGCGCAATCCGCGCATCGTCTATGCCTCGGTGAATGCCTTCGGCCGGCCCGGCCCCTACGCCGACCGCCCCGGCCGCGAAGTGCTGGCGCAGGCCATCGCCGGCATGCAATTGCGCCTGGGCGGCGCAAAGCCGGTGCTCAATCCCTTGAATGCCAATGACTACTGCACCGGGCTGATGTGCGTCTACGGCGTGGCACTGGGCCTGCTGGCAAGGCAACGCACCGGCCGCGGCCAGTTCATCAACAGCGCCCTCATTTACAGCGCCACGCTGCTGCAGACCAACCTGCTGCAGGATTACGCGGGCAAGGACTGGACCGAACCGAGCGGCCTGGACTGCCGGGGCACCGGGCCGCTGTATCGCGCCTACGAATGCGCCGATGGCTGGATCTTCATCGCTGCACAGGACTGCGGCATCGCCGGCTGTCCTGCGCTGGCCGACCTGGCCTGCCTCGCCGGCAAGGCAGGCAGCGAGCTGGAGCAGGCGCTGACACAGCGCTTTCGCACCCGCAGCGCCGATGATTGGGTGGCACTGCTGATGCCCTCGGGCATCGCCGCCCAGCGCGAGGTGCTGAAACTGGACAGGCTGCTCGATGACCCGCTGGTGCGGGCGCAGGGCCTGGCCCTGACGCGCGAACACGAAGGCCTGGGCCGGGTGACCACCACCGGACCCGGCATCCGGCTGTCGCGCACGCCGGTGCAGCCTGGACGCCCGGCGCCACGACCCGGCGCTGATGCTGCCGACATCCTGGCCGAAGTCGGCCTCGCCCACCGACTCGACGAATGGATACGCGAAGGCGTGGTCGTCACCGAAGGCATACAGGCCGGTGGCGCCTCGTAGGCCGCCAACGACTTTCCCATCCCCGAAGCAGACATCCCCGACAAAGGAACAGCAATGAGCAACGCCCCCACCGACCCCTACGGCCTCGATGAACTGACCAAGCGCCGCGCCCACGGCTACACCATGGGCGGCGAGGAAAAACTCGCCCTGCAGCGCGAGAAGGGACGGTTGAATGCCCGCGAACGCATCGACGCCGTGCTCGATCCGGGCAGCTTCAAGGAGTTCGGTCAGTTGAACCACAGCGACCTGCCCTCCACCCAGGCCAAGACCCCGGCCGACGGCAAGATCACCGGCTTCGGCAACGTCGAGGGTCGCCCCGTCTATGTGGTGGCCGACGACATCACCGTGCTGGCCGGCAGCGGCGGCCGCATCGCGGTGAGCAAGATCAACAAGACCACCCACTACGCCATCGAGAAGGGCTATCCCATCGTGATGATGGGCGAAGGCGGCGGCACGCGCATGCCCGACAACCTCGGTGCCGCCAACCACATGCGCACCCCCTCGCGCATGGGCGGGGACACGCGCGACCGGCGCGTGCCCTTCGTCAACTGCATCATGGGCGAGAGCTATGGCAGCCCGACCTGGAAGACCGCGCTGGCCGACGTGAGCATCCAGGTGAAGGGCACCTGCATGGCCGTGTCCGGCCCGCGCGTGATCGAACAGGCCACCGGCGAAAAGCTCACCCCCGAGGAACTAGGCGGCTGGGAAGTCCACGCCAAGCAGACCGGCCTCATCGACCTGGTGGCCGACAACGACACCCACTGCCTGCAACTGGTGCGCAAGGTGCTCTCCTACCTGCCCTCCAACTTCCGCCAACTGCCCCCGGTGGTGGACACC
>CAIPGJ010000997.1 GCA_903864555.1 uncultured Pseudomonadota bacterium
TCCGGCACCGGCACGGCACGGCACGGCCCGGCACGGCACGGCACGGCCCGGCATGGCACAGGATGCACAGACGTCCACCCCAGACAGGAGGCGCAACATGAAGATCAGCACCCCGCTACAGGCCGGCTGCACCGCGGCACTCGCCATCGCCCTGGCATTGCAGACGACATCCGCACTGGCGCAGTCCCCCGCGGACAACTGGCCCACCCGCCCGGTCACCCTGGTGGTGCCGCTCTCGGCCGGGGCCAGCGTCGACATCGAAACCCGTCTCTACGCGCAAAAGCTCGGCGAGAACCTGGGCGGCAAGACCTTCCTCGTCGATTACAAGCCCGGTGCCGGCACCACCATCGGCGGCGCCTATGTGGTGCGCTCCGCCCCGGACGGCCACACCCTGCTCTCCATGACGCCCAGCACGGCCGTGGCGCCGATGTCCTATCCCAACCTGTCCTACGACCCGTTCAAGGACTTCACCTTTCTTTCGCTGATGAGCAAGCGACCCAGCCTTTTCATGGTCTCCAATGGCATGCCGGCGAAGAACCTGGCGGAATACGTGGCCTGGGGCAAAGCCAACCCGAACAAGCTCAATGTCGGCACCTCGGGTGCCGGCGGGCTGGGGGAACTGGCGCTGGCCTGGCTGCACCAGATGGCCGGCATACAGATGCAACTGGTCCACTACAAGGGCGGCGCCCCCTCCTACACCGCCATCATGACGGGCGAGATCCAGTCGGTGCTGGGCAGCCCCTCGGCCATGCTCGCCAACATCAAGGCCGGCAAGGCACGCGCCCTGGCTATCACCTCGACCGAGCGCACGCGCATCCTGCCTGACCTGCCCACCGTGGCGGAGCAAGGGTTTCCCACCTTCGAGTACACGCAATGGATAGGCATTGCCGGACCGGCCGGCATCCCTGCGCCATTGGCATCGCGCATCAGCACCGAACTGTCGAAAGCCGCCAAGGCTCCCGATATCGGCCAGAAACTGGCCGATGACGGCACCCTCATGGTGGGCAGCACGCCTGAGCAGTTCCGCCAGTTTTTCCAGAGCGACCACAACCGCTGGAAGAAGGTGGCGCAGGACACCGGCGTGAAGCTGGCGCAATGAGCGCCCATCGTGAACACCAACACGCCACACCGTCCCGATGAGAAGCCGCCAACCATCAAAACCCGCCGTCCAACAGGACGGTCAGCAAAGGCGATCCATGCACCCCTAAAACAGGATGCAGAAGACGTCCACCTCGACTGGAGAAGCAACATGAATACGGTCAAGCCCATACGCACCGCCTGCGCCGCCGCGCTTGCAACCGCCCTGACCCTGCCATCGATGTACTCACTGGCGCAATCTTCGATTGACAACTGGCCTGCCCGCCCGGTCACCCTGGTGGTGCCGCTCGCGGCCGGGGCCAGCGTCGATATCGAAACCCGCCTCTACGCGCATAAGCTCGGCGAAAACCTGGGTGGCAAGTCCTTCCTTGTGGATTACAAACCCGGTGCCGGCACCACCATCGGTGGCGCCTTTGTGGTGCGCTCCGCGCCGGACGGCCACACCCTGTTTGCCATGACCGCGGATATGGCCGTGGCGCCGATGTCCTATCCCAACCTGTCCTATGACCCGTTCAAGGACTTCACCTTTCTTTCGCTGATGAGCAAGCGACCCAGCCTGTTCATCGTCTCCAATGGCATGCCGGCCAAGACCCTGGCGGAATACGTCGCCTGGGGCAGGGCCAACCCGAACAAGCTCAATGTCGGCACTTCCGGTGCCGGTGGCCTGGGCGAACTGGCGCTGGCCTGGCTGCACCAGATGGCCGGCATACAGATGCAACTGGTCCACTACAAGGGTGGCGCCCCCTCATTCACCGCCATCATGACGGGCGAGATCCAGTCGGTGCTGGGCAGCCCCCCGGCCATGGGCGCCAACATCAAGGCCGGCAAGGCACGCGCCCTGGCCATCACCTCGACCGAGCGCGCGCGCATCCTGCCCGACCTGCCCACCGTGGCCGAGCAAGGCTTTCCCTCATTCGAGTACACGCAATGGATAGGCATTGCCGGGCCTGCCGGCATGGCTGCGCCGCTGGCAGCGCGCATCAGCACCGAACTGTCGAAAGCGGCAAAGGCGCCGGATATCGTTCAGAAGCTGACCGATGACGGCAATCTCATGGTGGGCAGCACGCCCGAGCAGTTCCGCCAGTTTTTCCAGATGGACCACAACCGCTGGAAGAAGGTGGCGCAGGACACCGGCGTGAAGCTGGCACAATAACGCCCCATCGTGATCGTCGGCACACCACACCGTCACGATGAACCTGACTACGCAACCAGGAAACAGACCATGAAGACCAAGCTTTCCAGCACCTTCGCAGCCGGCCTGGCCGCGCTGCTCGGCACCGGCTTCAGCGCCGCAACGCTGGCCCAGGGCGCAGCCGACTTCCCCTCCAGGCCGGTCACCATCATCCTGCCCTATGTCCCCGGCGGCACCACCGACATCGAGGCCCGCCTCTACAACGAAAAACTGCAGGCCAGCCTGAAGCAGCCCTTCCTCATCGACTACAAGCCGGGCGCCGGCACCACCATAGGCGCGGCCTATGTCGCCAAGTCTGCGCCCGACGGCCACACCCTGCTGATGAACACCGCCTCCTTCACCGTGGCCCCGGCGCTGTACGGTGCCAAGAGCCCCTACGATCCGATCAAGGACTTCGCGCCGGTTTCCATCACCACCATGACGCCGAACTTCATGCTGGTGAACAACAACCTGCCGGTGAAGACCATGAAGGAGTACGTCGCCCATGTACGGGCCAACCCGGGCAAGGTGAACTTCGGCACTTCGGGCATCGGCGGCATCAACCATCTGGCCGGCGCCTGGATGCACAACATCACCGGGACCAAAGTCACCTTCATCCACTACAAGGGCGGCAACGACACACTGCGCACCCTGGTCTCCGGCGAGACCGATGCCGCCTATGCGCCCCCGCTCACCGCCCTGCCCTTCGTCAAATCCGGCAAGCTGAAGGCGCTGGCCATCACCACCGGCGAACGGGTGCGCATCCTGCCCGATTACCCCACCATCATCGAAGAAGGCATCCCCGGCTACGAATGGTCGCAGTGGGTCGGCGTGTTCGCGCCGTCACGCACGCCCGCCGCCATCGTCAGCAAGCTCGGCGTCGAGTTCGGCAAGGCGGCCAAGCTGCCCGACGTGATCCAGAAGCTGGAGCAGGGCAAGGTCGTGGTCGGCAGCACCCCGGACGAACTGCGCAAACTGGTGGCACGTGAAGTGCCTGCGTGGAGAAAGATCGTGCAGGACACCGGGATCAAGATCGAGGAGTGAGGCGGCAGGTGTTACCCCCCTTGTCTAAGACTCTTCGCCGATTTCCGGGTAGACGAGACTGCGGCGCGGTTTACCCCCTTGTCAAAGGTTCTTCGTCAATTTCCGGGGACAGCCAGGTTTACCCCCTTGTCAACGGGGGCCGACTCGTGAGCGCAGCGAACGAGCGGGGGGATTTTCTCCCGCTGCCTTTACATTCCGCCAGTCATCGCATCAACGCGCTGAGGCAGGGTCTTGCGAAGGCAAGCAGATCCGCCCGGCTGGTCAAAATCCCCCCGCTGGCCTGCGGCCAGTCGGCCCCCTTTGACAAGGGGGTTAA
>CAIPGJ010000998.1 GCA_903864555.1 uncultured Pseudomonadota bacterium
TATGAAGGTGGCCTTGGTGGTGGTGCCGCCCATGTCCACCGCGACAGCGTCGGTACAGCCCAGATTGCGGGCATAGTGGCGCGCTGCGACGCAGCCGGCTGCCGGGCCGGACTCCAGGGTCAGCACGGGCTTTTGCTTGGCAAAGGAGTGCAGAAAGAGCCCGCCGCTTGACTGGCAGACGAACAGTGGTCCGCGGATGCTCTTTTCGTCGAGCGCATCGCGCAGGCGCGAGAGGTATTTATTGATGATGGGCGCGATGTATGCGTTGGCAATGGTCGTGCTGGTCCGCTCGTACTCGCCGATCAGCGGCAGCAGATCCGAGGAGAGGGAGACATAGAGGTCCTGCAGACTGCGCTTGAGTATTTCGCGCACCTTCTGCTCGTGCGCACCGTTGGCGTAGGCATTGATGAGCGCCACGGCAACCGATTCCACCCCCCAGGCCTTCAACTGCGCGGCCAGTGCCTCGACTTCCTGCTCATCGACCTCACGGACGACCTCGCCCTGGCTGCCCGTGCGGGCGCTGACCCCGGCACGAAGGCGGCGCGGCACCAGCGGGGCAGGGCGGTCCCAGTTGAAATCGAAAGGGTCGCCCTGGCGGCCGTGGCGAAAGGTCATCACATCGCGGAAGCCCTGGGTGGTGATCAGCGCAGTCAACGCGCCCTTGCGCTCCAGTACGGCATTGGTGCCCAGGGTGGTGCCGTGGGCAATCTCCCGGATCGATTCCAGAGGGAAATTGCCTTCGCTTGCCATCCCACTCAATCCATTGATGATGGCCAGGCTGTAGTCTTGCGGCGTGGACAGCACCTTCCTGGCGATCAGGCCATGCGCCGGGGACCAGACCAGGATGTCCGTGAAGGTGCCGCCTATGTCCACGCCTGCTATGGCGCAGGACTCGGGCTTGCTGGGTTCAATTGCCATTGTTCATGGTGTCCACAATAGTTCTGCCTATGCGAGTCCCGGTTGGTGCGGCGTGGCGGAGCAATATCGGGGGTGGAGCGTGCCGGGACATCTGCTTATAATAGAAAACGATTCTATCAAACGAAAAAGTTCTTATCGATGGGATGTGTCCCGTTATGGCGGGCCGCGCCATGGCAGTGGCATCCGGATCAAGCTTGCGTACCTGGCTGCCCAGCCCCGATTTCCTGACTGCTTTCATGACCCCTAGTAAAAAAACACCAAACACGACGATCAGGAAGGCGCCCGCAAAGGCCATGGAAGGCGTCGATGCGGTGGACCGGGCGCTCAAGCTGCTGGCCGTCTTCACCAAGGACGATCGTGCACTGACGCTGAGTGAATTGAGTGCGCGTGCCGACCTGCATGTCAGCACAGCGCTGCGCTTGCTCGCTTCCCTGCAGAAAGCGGGACTCATCCACCGGTATCCGGACAAGACTTTCGCCATCGGGGCAGGGGTGATGCATCTGTCTGCCCTGTATCGAAATGCGTTCCGCCTGGAAGAATACGTGCGTCCACAGTTGCAGCAGCTGGTGCAGGTCACGCAGGAAAGCGCCTCTTTTTTCCGCGCCGAGGGCAACCAGCGTATCTGTCTTGTGCGGGAGCATTCCAACCGCGTGGTCCGCGATCATGCCTTCGAGGGCGATCTGCTGCCCATGAATGGTTCGCCTGGGCGGGTATTGACGGTATTCAGAGACTGTCAGTCCGGAAACATTCCCCGCCAACTGCTGGCCATGCTGCCCGTGGTCTCACTTGGGGAAGCTGACCGGGAAATCGCCGGAATCGCTGTGCCTGTGTTCGACAGCAAGGGCCTGGCCGGCGCCCTGGCCATCTCCGGTCCCATCTATCGATTCACCGATCCGGTAATAAGGCGCTTCAAATCCCTCATTCTTGAGACGGGACAGGAGCTTTCTGTGGCACTGGGCGGGACTGTTTATATTGAGACCCAGGGCAGACCCCTTTAAGCGCCGATTAAGGACGGGCTGTGTAGATGCGCTAAGCGCTTTGATTGTTCGTCCACTTCTTAGAAGAGTTCTACCTAACATTTTCGCCAAAAGTAATTTATTCGTGTCACAAGCTTCAGATCCGGACCGCATTGATCAGGGAAATCACATGCGTCAGCCAATGCGCCAGTCGAGCGCAATCCGGTCATCACTCAAAGGAGGAAGTTCGTAATGCATTTCAATGCTCTGTTCAAGGTGCTCGGTATTTCGTTGGCCGCAATTTTGTGCGGGCTCCCCGGGGGAGCTGTCGCCCAAGGCTATCCGGAGCGGCCCATTCGTTGGGTGGTGCCGTTCCCGCCCGGTGGCGGCACGGATGTGATCAGCCGCACGATGTCGCTGAAGCTTTCGTCAGTTCTCGGGCAGCAGGTGCTGGTGGAGAACCGTGGCGGTGCGGGGCAGGTCATCGGCACCGAGATCGTCGCCAAGTCCAAGCCGGACGGTTACACCATCCTGCTGATCTCGCTGGCCCACAGTCTCAACCCGACGCTGGTGCCGAAACTGCCCTATGACACATTGAAGGATTTTGCTTCGGTGTCGATGGTGCTGGACAACTCCGCGACGGTTCTCGTGGTCAATAACGATGTGCCGGCCAATTCCATGAAAGAGCTTCTCGCCTGGATCAGGGCCAATCCGGGTAAGGTCTCCTATGCGTCTTCGGGCAATGGCTCTGGCGGGCATATGTCGATGGAGTTGCTGCAGAGCATGGCGGGAACCAAGATGCAGCATGTGCCCTACAAGGGGGCGAGCCAGGCACTCAGTGACGTGGTTGGCGGGCAGACTTCCATGATATTCACCCTGCCGCTGGCGGTGTCTTCACTGGCAAAGGCCGGACGGGTCAAGATTCTCGCCATCAGCAGCCGCAATCGCTCGGCGCAAATGGCGGACATCCCGACAGTGGCCGAATCCGGTGTTCCCGGATACGAGGCGAGTCTGTGGTATGCCATCGTCACCGCACGCGGTACGCCACGCAGCATCATCGACCGGCTGAACGCCGCGGTACGCGAAGCCGTGGCCTCACCCGAGGTGCGCGAGACCTATGCGAACAGTGGCGGCGAAGCCGTGAGCAGCACGCCCGAGGAACTGGACCGCCACATCGTTCGGGAGTTGGAGAAGTGGCGCAAGGTGATCATTGATGCAAACATCAAAGCCGGTTGAGAGGAGGGAGCAATCATGACGCATAAAGCGCTGGCAAGACAGTTGGGTGAACACTACAGCCGGCTGCGGCTCGAAGAGGTGCCGGTACCGGTCGTTGAGAAGGCGAGGCTCGTCATTCTGGATGGCCTGGCCAATGGCGTGGAGGGGTGGAATACCCCGATCAGCCGTGAGGTGCGTGCCTTCACGCGTAATCTGGAGAATCCGCGGGGCAAGGCAACGGTGTGGGCTGATGGCTATCGTGCCTCGCACCTGGACGCGATATTCGCCAATACGACCCTGATCCACAGCCTGCTTCATGACGACTCGCTTCCTGGAACGTCTACCCATGGCGGCTCCATGATTCTTCCGGCTTCAATCACCCTGGGAGAGGAGACCGGTGCGAGTGGCGACAGGGTCCTGCTGGCCGTGATCGTTGGCTACGATGTTCAGGGACGCATGGGATGCATGTACAAGGTTGCGGGTCCCGTGGTGGCAAAAGGGCATCGTGGCAGCCCCATCTTCGGGCCGATCGCGGCAGCGGCGGCAGCGGCGGTGATACTGGGGCTGGATGCAGAACGCTTTGCAGCGGCGATCAATCTGGCGTCCAATTTCTCCGGTGGGCTGCTCGAATGCCAGGAGCAGGGCAGTTCCGAGTACCGCTACCAGAATGCCCATGCCGCCCGCAGTGGCGTGCTCGCCGCGCTATTGGCAAAGCAAGGCACGCCCGTGGCCGAATCCACGCTGGATGGCCGATACGGCTTCATCAAGGTGTTCGCCGGGCTGGACGAGACGCCGGCAGAGATTACCGCGGACCTGGGCGTTCGTTATGAAATCCTGCGTGCCATGCGCAAGCCCTATCCCACCTGCGGCAACAACATCCGCATCGCCCGCACGCTGCAGCAAGCCTTCAAGCGGCGCGGGGTATCGCACCAGGATGTGGCCGGGGTGCGCCTGCGCGTGAATCCGCAGACGAAGAATTATCCCGGCTGCGATTATCCAGGACCGTTTCAGACGCTGAGCCAGGCCTTGATGAGCACCCAGTTTGCCGTGGGTTCCATAGCGCGGCATGGGCGCCTGGATGCCCGGAGCTATGAGCGCTTTGATGACGCGGACGTCGCTGGCATCGCGGCCAATGTCGAACTGGTGCCTGATCCTGGCGTTCGTGTCGGTCTTTACGAGTGCCAGGCCATGGTCACTCTGCGCAATGGCGAGTCCTTTGCCGCCAACGCATCGCCCGAAGACGACAACATGTTTGATCCGTCACGCGAGGAGGCACTGCAAGCCTTCCACGACATGAGCAGCCATGCACTGCCACAGGCGCAGCGCGACGGCATCATCAATGCCGTCATGAAGCTGGAGACCCTTGCGGATGTCTCATCCCTCGTTACGCAACTGGTCCTGCCCCGGGAGCAGA
This sequence comes from uncultured Pseudomonadota bacterium, assembly GCA_903864555.1. The sequence goes on from CAIPGJ010000998.1 coordinate 4,504, forward strand.
GCTCAAGCGGGGAGAGCGCGGCGCGTGCTGCCAATGCTTGAATGCGCGATGACAGCGGAGGCAGGCCGCGCGAAGTGGTTTGCTTCGCGCCAGCCACCTCCTGATCAGCTTACTGAATGGCTGCCAGGCGCGCCGCGTTGCGACCGGCCAGCCGTCCACTGA
>CAIPGJ010000999.1 GCA_903864555.1 uncultured Pseudomonadota bacterium
CGCTGAAGCGGCCGGTGTAATCGCTCTCGGCGGCAAAGCGCGCATAGGCGGCCGGCTCGGCGCGGTAGCGCTGCACGCCTGCGTTGAGGGCGTCATCGTCGTCCGAACCGGTGTAGCGCACGCCGTCATTGCAGAGGAAGCTGCCGCCGTGCTTTTCCACCACGTCCCGCAGCGTGTAGGTGGCCCAGCGGAGCTGGTCGACGATGCCGGCCTCGGGGATCTTCAGCACATCGACGATGGTTTTCAGCCGGCGGGCCTGCTCGGGGGTGCGCTGTGCTGCCGGTAACGCGATGCCCAGCGAGGCTTCCGCCCGCGCTGCGATTTCGTCCATGGTGAGGGGGCTGTCATTGGGCAGTCCGTGGCTCAGCGGATATTGCGGCTCCTCGGGCAAGGGGTGGTTGTTGCACAGGTACTGATAGATCACCCGCAGGTCGAGCCTGAAGTCGTAGGCCAGCGGCCCGCCGATGGCGGCACTGGTCAGCAGCAGCCCATCCCAGGATTGCGGGAACAACTCGGCCGCCCTGGTGGCCACCAGACCGCCCCAGGACTGGCCGTGCAAAAAGGTGTGCCGGGGTTTGGCGACATGTTCCACGAAGATCTGCCGGACGCGCTCGGTGTCCTCGGCCGCCGACTGCACGGCAAAGCCGCCCTGATGGAAGACCGAAGCCGCCCAGGCATGGCCCAGGTGCACGAAACGCGACCAGCGCTTGATGTCCTCGTCGGCGCGGGACATTTTCGGCTCACCCAGCGGCGGGCCGCCATGGGCGTGCATCACGAGATTGCCGCTCCATTCGGCCGGGACGACGATCAGGTAGTGGGCGCCTTTGGCATCGCGGCCGCGCAGGCAGCGTGCGCCATCGGGCAGGTCAGGCGGGCAGGTGCCCTCGGTCGGCGGCGCGTGGTAGGTGGATGACTCACTGGGCATGACAGTTTTTCCTCAAGGCGCCGTCCGGGACTCCACAAACCCGGCCTTCATCGCTGGTGGCAGGGGCAGGTCAGACGTCCGGGCGGCCGGGCAAACGGGCAAACGGTTAGCGATACGATGGGGCGGCCAGGGGAGCGCCACTGTGCAGCGCCATTCCTGCCGATTCAGCGTTTCAGTTTAGAAACTGAAACGAGGATTGCCCAATCACTTTTGCGGCATTCCTGATAAGTCCTGCCTATCAGGCATGCACGTGAGCACGGTCCGGCGCTGACCTGTAACGGAAGCTGAGGGAACCAGGCGGTAATGTCAGTCGCTCAGCTTGATGCCGGTCTTCCTGATCAGTGCATCCCACATCGCGTATTCGTTGACGAAGCCCTTTTTCAGGTCCGCAGGCGAGGTGGGCGGGCCGGGCTCGGCACCATCGGCAGCGAACTTGTCCTTCAGGTCGGGCAGGTTGACCACCTGGTTGACGGCGCGGTTGAGCGCGCTTTGCACCGTCATGGGTGTGCCGGCTGGCACGTAGAGGAAATAGGAGTTCCCCAGTTCGAAGCCGGGCACCGTCTCGGCGACGGTCGGCACATCGGGGAAGGCCGGCGTCGGCTTGGGGCTGGCGATGCCCACGGCCTTCAGCTTGCCGCTGCGCACGAAGGGCCCGATGCTGGCGCCCAGCGAAAAGATAGCCTGCAGGCGCCCGCTGGACAGATCCGTGAAGGCCTGGCCATTGCCCTTGTAGGGGACATGCGTGAATTTGGTGCCGGTGACCAGCTGGAACTGCTCGAAGCCCAGGTGGTTCACCCCGCCCACGCCGGAGGAGCCATAGTTCAACTCGCCCGGATGGCTCTTGGCGTAGGCGATCAACTCCTTCACCGTGTTGATCTTCAGCGAGGGGATGACGGCCAGCAGGTAATGCTGCGAGGTGGTCTGCGCCACCACGTCGAACACCTTGCGCACATCGTAGGTCACCTTCTTTGTCACGCCGTTCAGCACCACCAGGTTGCCCGAGTGGAGCAGGGTGTAGCCATCTGGCGTGGCATTCATCAGCGTTTCCATGGCGATCACGCCATTGCCCCCGGCCCGGTTGTCCACCAGCACCGACTGCCCGGTGCGCTCGCCCAGCTTGGCGGCGACGGCGCGCGCGGTGATGTCATTCGACCCACCAGCCGCCGAGCTGACCAGCATGCGCATCGGGCGGTTGGGGAAGTTTTCCTTCTCGAGCAGCGGCGCGGCCTTGCCCTGGGCGAAGGCGGTGGCGCAAGCGAGCATGAGGGCGGTGGCAGGGACGAGCCTGCGGCAGGTATTCGTTTTCATGGTTCCTCCTACTGGTCATGGGCGGTGCGGTATTTGCCAGCACCGACGCAAGGTGCGGCAAAGAGTGCAGCAGAGCGTGGCGATGATAGCTGAACGAGGGCAGGGCGTCCGGGCGGGCGCGCGTTGATCGAAGCTGGTCATCCGTTGGCCGGGGAGTGGCGTTAGTCATGGAACACGGGTATCCATTGTCGGCAGTTCAGGCTGTCCCCCATCCGGGACTTGAGTGTAGTAACTTATAGATTACAATGGTTCAACTTCGCATTTACCAGACCGCTGATGGCAGACGTCCGTTCGCAGAATGGATGGATGCCATGCAGGACCGGGAGGAAAGGGCGAGGATAGAGGCCCGCCTGGCCCGGGTCGCCACAGGGAATTTCGGTGATGCGAAGTCTGTGGGGGGCGGGGTAATGGAGTTGAAGATGGCCTGGGGTCCGGGCTATCGGGTGTACTTTGCCCGCATTGGGCAGGTGGTGGTGCTTCTCCTGTGCGGGGGAGATAAACATTCTCAGCAAAAGGATATTCGCCGTGCGCAAGCCTCTTTCCAGGACTACAAGGACCGCTCCCGCTAGGAAGCGCGTGCCTGCGGTTTCACCAGACCTGCCCTATGAGGATTGGCTGATAGAGCGACTCAAGCACCCGGAAGAGGCTGCGGCCTATGTCGAGGCGGTCATCGCTGATGGAGATCAGGCTGCCGTGATGCTGGCCTTGCGCCAGGTGGCACAGGCCCAGGGCGGGGTGGCTGCGATTGCGCGCAAGGCCAATCTCACGCGAGAGGCGACCTACAGGATGCTTTCCAGCGCTGGTAATCCCGAACTCAAGAGTCTGACGGCCTTGCTGGCTGCCACAGGGCTAAGGCTGGCGGTCAAACCTGTGGCGAAGCGCGCAGGCCAGGCTGGCAGTGGATAGGGCTTGTTGACATGGATCGGCGGGATGTGTTCCGCCTTTGATGAACCCTTTGACCTTACGGGCTCGCCAGCTTGGGGACAATCCAAGCGCAACACCGCGTTCAACGTTCCCCCAGCGACTCCGAGAGTGTCTTGGTGATCGGCTTGGTGAGATAGCGCCATACCGTCTGCTTGCCGGTGCGTATCTCCACCGTCGCGGTCATGCCCGGCTGGATCTCGATGCGCTCGCGGCCCTTGGCCAGGCTGCTGACGCTGGTCTTGACCTGCACCCGGAAGTAAGGCGGCTCGTTGCCCTTGGCTTCCTCGCCCAGCGTATCGGCACTGATGTAGCGGACTTCGCCTGCCAGTGCGCCATAGATGGTGTAGTCGTAGGCATCCAGCTTGACCGAAGCGGGCAGGCCGGGCTTGACGAAGGCGATGTCGGCCGGACGCACCTTGGCCTCGATGATGAGCTCGTCGTCCATGGGCACGATCTGCATGATTTCCTCGCCCGGCCGCGCTACCCCGCCGCGGGTGGTGAGCCGCACATTGCGCACCACGCCGTCCATCGGGGCGCGGGTCTCCATGTAGCCCAGCTGCTCGTGGCGCTGGGCCAGGGTCTGCAGGGCGCCGGACAGGTCCTCCTGCGCCTTGGCCAGTTCCGTCTGCGCATCCTGCAGGAATTTGTTGCTCCGGTTGACGATCTGCGACTCCATGTCGCTCACCTGCCGCTGCAGGCGGATGATCTCGGCACGGCTCACATCACCGCTCTTGAGCAATGGCAGGTTGAGCTCCAGCTCGGCATTCACCAACTTGAGTGACTGCTGCAGGCCGCCCAGTTCCGCCTTCAACGCCTGCTGCCGGCGCTTGAACAGGGCCAGCTGGTTGGCACGAAATTCCGGATACGCCTGCAGTTCGCGCGGGAACACCGGTTCGGTGTCCAGTACCTCGGCGTTGAGCCGGGCGACAGCTGCCCTCAGGGCCGCCACTTTCGCCGCAGTCTCCAGGTAGGCCGCTTCGGTCCTGGCCTTGTCAAAGCGCACCAGCACCTGACCGCGCTTGACCGAAGTGCCTTCGCGCACCGCGAGCTCCTCGATCACACCGCCTTCGGGTGTCTGGATCACCTGATTGCGAGAACTGGCGATGACCTGCCCGGTGGCACGGGTGATCTGGTCGATCTCCGCCCATTGGGCCCAGGCCACGAACGCGGCCACTGCAGCCAGGCTGATCCACACCACGGCGTGGCCGGTGCGACCGGTCTTGAACAGGTCGGCGCTCATGCGGCCACCTCCCTGCTTGCCATGGCCTGTGCAGGGTCGGTCGTCGCTGCATTGGACGTGGCAGTCGACGGGGCCGCGGGCGAGGCCCGTTGCGGCGCGGACAGGTGTGCGATCACCGCATCACGGGTTCCGTCGATGGCGATGCGGCCGTTCTGCAGCACGATGAGCCGGTCGAACAGCGGTATCAGCGCGGATTTGTGCGTGGCCACCAGCAGGCTGTGGCCCTGGCTGGCCAGCTCCTGCAGCAACTGCAGGATGCGTGCTTCGGTAACCGCGTCCATCGCCCCGGTGGGCTCATCCAGCAGCCAGATGCGGGGGGATGCTAGCGCCAGCCGTGTCAGCGCGATGAGCTGACGCTGGCCGCCGGACACGCCGCGTCCGCCTTCGGTGATGGGCAGGCTCAGGCCCTGGGGTTGCGCACCGATCAAATCGATCAGGCCGGTGCGCCGGGCGGCGGCGAGGATGGCTTCATCACCGGGGTCATGCATGCCCAGCAGCAGGTTGTCGCGCAGCGTGCCGCTGAACAGGCGCAGTTCCTGGGGCAGGTAACCGGCGGCTTCCCGGCGGGCCATCGGCGAGAGCAATGCCATGTCGATGCCGCCGAGAAAGACCTTGCCGGATCCGGGGCGGTACATGCCGGAGGCGAGCTTGAGCAGGGTGCTCTTTCCCGAGCCCACCGCGCCGAGTACGCCGACGCGCTCGCCGGGGCGGATGGCCAGCGCTTCGATCTCCAGCGCGGAGCGGTCTGCGGCGCCGTAGGCAAAGCGCACGCGCTCGAAGCGATAGTCGGGCTGCAGGGCGGCCGGCTTGAGCGCGTGCGCGTCCTCGTCGGATTCTGCGGGCAGTTTGAGGATGAGGTTCAGCCCGTCGATGGCGGCACGCGCATGCGCCCACTGGACGAGGATGCCGGGCAGCTGCACGACCGGCATCATGGCGCGGTTGCTGATGATGGAGCAGGCCAGCAGCGCGCCCATGGTGAGCTGGTTGTTCGCCGCCAGCCAGGCGCCGGTGGCCACCAGAGCCACGTAGGAGATTTGCTGCAGCGCCACCGTGAGGTTCTGCGACAGGGCCGAGCAGTCCTTGATGCCCAGTTCGGCCACGGCCACTTCGCTGGAAAGCCGGTTCCAGCGCGACTGCATCTTCCACTCACCCCCGGTGGCCTTGAGCGATTCCGCGCCGTCGATGCTCTCCACCAGCAGTCCGGTCTTCAGATGGGTGCCGGCCAGGTCGCGCGCCGACAGGCTGCGGATGGCGCGCTGGAACAGCAGCCCGGCGCCCAGCGCCAGTGGCAGCGCCACGATCGGCACCAGCACCACCCAGCCGCCGATGAGTCCGATCACCGCGATGAAGAAGATGGCGAAGGGGATATCGGCCAGCACGAACAGGGAAGTCGATCCGAGCACGCCGCGAATGAGTTCGAGGCTCTTGACCTGGGAGGCCAGGGTGCCGATGGAAGCCGGCCGCTGATCCATGCGCAGTCGCATCATGTGACCGAAGAACCATTGCGACAGTTCATGGTCGATGGCGAGGTTGGTGCGATCAACGCTGCGCCCACGCACATGCTTGAGCAGGAATTCCAGCAGCGCGGCCAGCGCCACGCCGAGGGTCAGGACCCACAGCGTCTGCAGGCCCTGGTTCGGAATCACCCGGTCGTAGACCTGCATGCTGTAGATGGAACTGGCCAGGGTGATGAAGTTGACCACCGCAGTGGCGAAGGCTGCCTCGATGAAGACATTGCGCCGTGACTTGACTGCACGCCAGACCAGCCCGGCAGCACTAAGACCGGTTTCGCCTTCGCGCGCACCCGGCTGGGGCAGGGTGAAGCATTGCGCGCCTGCCAGCGTTGCCAGTTCGAACGGGGTGCCATCGACGGATTCGGCGCGCCAGCCGCCGCCGGGGGAGGGCGACAGCACGACGAACCAGCCGGTGTCGGGTTGCCAGGCGAGCAGCGGCAGGTCAGCCGATTGCGGCCGGTCCATCGGCGCCGGGCTTCCGGAGAGGCCGGTTCCCCGCCAGGCCAGCTGCAGTTGTTCCTTCGCGCTGGTTCGGTTCGTATCGGCCAGTGCATTCAGGGCGTCCACGATGCCGGCGCGCTGGGCCGGTGTCAGCCGTTGGCCGGACTGTCGCAGGGCCCTGTCCAGGGCGGCTGCCAGTTCAGTGTGTTCAGGGTGCATGGGTAAGGCTTCCAATGTCGATTTGGCCGCCGAGCAGTCGCAGCCGCTGGGCGGCAGCCGCAGTCTGTGCTCTGGCATCGGCAATGCCGAAGGCGGTCTGGGTCACTTCGCGGATGGCGTTGAGCACGTCGATCCAGGTCTTGCGGCCAGCCGTGTACTGGCGCATGTAGGAGTCGAAGACCTGTCCAGCCATGCCGGAGGCCTCCCTGGCATTGGCAAGACGCACACGGGATGCGGTGAGTTCCTCCCAGTCGGCCTGGATCTGCTGGGTCAGTTCGCGATGGGCCACGTCGCGCGCCTGCAGCGTGGTCTGCTGGCGTGCGATGGCCGCATCCACGCCCGAGCGATAGGACAGGCCGGCGCCGGGCTGCGCCGAAATCACTACCATGGCACGGCTGTCTTCGGGCAAACCGCCGGGGCGCGTGCCCATGTAATGTTCGACTCGGAAGGACACCTGCGGCAGCGCCGTGGCACGACGCGAACGGACGTCTTCGCCGGCGGCGAGCACCTCTTCCTGAAGGCGTTTCAGGGTGGGTGAGCGGCCGGTGGCCTGCTCCAGGGCGGCCTCGGCGCTGGCCGCTACTTCGGCGTCGTCCAGGCTGCCGGCGGCCCGGCCGATGCGGGTGCCTGCGAGCAGCGACAACTGGCTCAGTGCGGCATTGAGTCCCTGCCTGACCGAGGCCAGGTCGTTGCGAGCCAGCAGCAGGCGGGAGCGGGCAAAATCCTCGTCCACCTTGGGGCTCACTTCGTGCTCCACACGACGGCGCATCAGGTCCAGCAGGTCTTCATGGGCCTTGACGCCTTCTTCGGCGCTGACCCGGCGCAACTGCTGCCGCTGCACCTCGCTCCAGGCATTGATCACGCGCAAGGCGATGTCGCGGCGGGCTTCGACCACACCCCAGCCGGCCGCTTCCTCGCGGTACCCGGCGGCATCAATGCCGGCCGTGATGCGGCCCCAGGTCCACAGCGGCTGGTCGACGCGCAGCAGCGTGGAGCTGCCGCCACTGTCGGGTGTGGTGGCCTCCACGGTCGGTGTCGGATAACGCTGCCACGCTGCGCCTTCACGCTCGGCACGTGCCGCCGCCCGGGTTGACTGGCTGCCCAGGATGGCCGGGTGGGAGTTCAGGGCTGCCTTCAATGATTCATTGAGGGTCCAATCCCGTGCTGCCTGCGACGGATTCTGTGCGTGGGCCGTGGCCCAAAGGAAAAGGGCGAGGATGCCCGCGGCGCTCAACAATAAAAAAATACCCTGCCGGACTGGCCGTCCGGCAGGGGGAGGGGAAATCATGGCTGTGTTTTTCTTTCTTGATGGATAGGGCCCCGGGTGCCCCCGTGGAAATCGTTGGTGATCAGAACAGGCTGCCGTTGGTCAGGGTGAATGCCGTGGTGTCGTTGGTGGTCCAGTTGGCCGGATTGGCCACCAGTGCCGCCAGTCCGGACACATTGGCGGCATCCGTCGAGCCGGTGTACTTCGCGTTGTCGGTGGTGAAGCTGAGCGAAGTGCTGCTGATGCTGGCAGGCACGTCGCCGGCTGCAGCACCGCCGACGTTCAGGCTGGCCAGCAGCTTGTCCACGGTGATCGCGCCGGCCCCGCCGTCGACCAGCGAGGCGATGCTGCCCTTGAAGGCGTAGATCGTTTCGGCAGTGGTCGAGAGGCCGCCGCCAGCACCCTGCAGCGTGCCTTTGTCCACCAGCGGGTTGCCGCTGACCACATCGGTCTGGATGGTGACGAAGGTGCCGGCGTTGTAGGCCTTGTCGGCGGTCCACAGGTAGGCTGATTCGCCGGTGGCAGGCATGCCGGTGGTGGCGCTGTAATTGCGGTCGGTGAAGCCGATCTGGGTGCCGGCGGCAACGGCCTGCAACAGCACGAATGCCAGCGCGTCGGTCGGATCGGCATTGGCGCCGGTGAACAGCAGATCACCCACTTCCAGGGCCGGCACGCTGCCGGGCGAACCGATGTTTGCGGCGGTGGCGGCCTGCGCCACACCGCCGTCCGTGCTGACGACCGCAGCCTTGTAGGTGGGCGCGGTTACGGACAGCCCGTCCCACACCGCAGAGGTGGTGGCCGTGCCGCCGTAGGCCAGGCCGGCGTGGCCGGTGGCGAAGGTGACTCCGGCGGAAGCCGGCGAGGGAGCGATGCTGCTGCCGTCGCTGGCCGTCTTGGCTGTGCCCGAGTAGTTGAAGGAAGTGACCACCGAGCCGCCGTCGTTGAAGATCACCACGCTGTCGCCCGC
>CAIPGJ010001000.1 GCA_903864555.1 uncultured Pseudomonadota bacterium
AAACACATCCTGCGTTTCAAGCTGGTCCAGGCTCATGGGTATCATTCCACGGAGTGACGGCGATGCGCCAGAGAATGCCGAGAGTATCAGAGCGACATGGTTTACCCCCTTATCAAAGGGGGCCGACTCGTGAGCGCAGCGAACGAGCGGGGGAATTTTCAACAACCATGCTGCTCGGCCCACACAGCCAGACCTGCCTGCCAGGCTACACGCATGATCGGGACTGCCGGCACGATCTGATCCAGTCGGGCATGAGCCTGGTTGGCGAAAATCCCCCCGCTGGCCTACGGCCAGTCGGCCCCCTTTGACAAGGGGGTAAACCATGCCGCTCTGATACTCTCGGCATTCTCTGGCGCATCGCCGTCACTCCGTGGAATGATACCCATGAGCCTGGACCAGCTTGAAACGCAGGATGTGTTTGCCCCGACGCAGAAGGCCGATGACGAGCTGAAGGGCGGCAGCACCCAGCTCGCCGTGGCGGCGTTGCAGTTGCTGGTGCTGTTCGATGCCCAGGCCAACCTGGGCGAGGTGATCTCGCGCAGCGGCCTCGATCACGCCGAAGGCCGCAAGGTGGCGCAGCAATTGGCCAGGGACGGCTTCATCGAGCTGTCGAGCGGCACGCTCGACATCAACATCGACTTCAGCTACTTCTTCGGGCCCACCACCACCCAGCCCATCGGCGCCATGGTGAGGCGGGCCGAGGCCGAGGCCGATGGCGGCACCCAGCGCCTGACGCTCGATGGCTACTACGTCAGCATCGCGCGCCGCGCCGCCGACCAGCGCCGGCCAGCCAATGCGCCACCAGTGTCGGTGCTGGCCATCGAGGATGACCCACCCATGCAGCGCATGATCCGCTTCCTGCTCGGGGAGGCCGGCTTCACCACGCAGGTGGCCGGCAACCGCGAGGAGATCGTCACGGCGCTGCGCCGCACACCTTCGCCCGATGTCATCCTGCTCGATGTCATGCTGCCCGATGCCAATGGCTTCGAAGTGCTGGCGCGGCTGAAGCAGCATCCCCTGCTGCGCGCCATCCCGGTGCTGATGCTCACCGCCAAGGCGACGCGCGAAGACGTGCTGCACGGTCTTTCCGGCGGGGCCGATGGCTACATCACCAAGCCCATTGACCAGGAGATCCTGGTCAATGGGGTGAGGGCGGTATTGGGGTTGCGTTGATCACAATTCAGGCCCTGATTTAATGATAAAGCGCAGGATCATTCAAATATGATCATAATATTCCCGCCTACCAGCAATCGCGCGGGACCTGCCTGATTCCTCAAGCGCGCTGTCCCTGGCGTTTCAAGGGGACCGACTCACTCCGCCGTCACCCCTGCCGCTGCCACCACCTTCGACCACTTGACGATTTCCTCGCGTATGTAGGCGCTGAGTTGTGCCGGGCTCATGTTCACCGCTTCGGCGCCCATGGCGGCAAGTTGGGCCTGCACGTCCGGGGTCTGCACGATCTTCGCCACGGCACCGTTCAGTCGCGTGATGGTGTCGCGCGACAGGCCACGCGGGCCGAGCAGGGCGATCCATGAGGCAGATTCGAAGCCAGGCAGCGCGGCTTCGGCCACGGTGGGGATGTCCGGTGCGGCCGGGGAGCGGGCGGCGGAGGTGATGGCCAGCGCGCGCACGCGGCCCGCCTTGGTCTGCGCAAGCAGCACCTGCGCGGTGCCGAACATCAGGTCCACCTGGCCGGTGCTGATGTCGGCCACCGCGGCCAGCCCGCCCTTGTAGGGGATGTGCACCATGTCGATGCCGGTGCCCATCATGAAGAGCGCCGTGGTGAGGTGGATGCCGCCCCCGGTGCCGGTGGAGGCGAAGTTGAGCTTGCCTGCACCGCCGCGTGATTTGGCCAGGGCCACCAGTTCCTTCACCGTTTTGACCGGCAGCTTGGGGCTGGCCACCAGCAGATAGGGCGAGGAGGTCATCATGGCCACCGGGTCGAAGTCCTTCTCCAGGTTGAAGGTCAGGTTCTTGTACAGGCTGACGCTGGTGGCAATGGCGGCAGGCATGCCGAGCAGGGTGTAGCCATCGGGCGCGGCGCGCGCCACCGATTCGGCGCCGATGTTGCCCGAGGCGCCCACGCGGTTCTCGACGATGAATGATTGCTGGCCGAAGGACTCGGCCAGCTTCGGGGCGAACAGGCGGCAGGTGATGTCGGCGCTGGAGCCGGGCGGGAAGGGGGCGATGATGCGCACCGGCTTGGTCGGCCAGGTCTGGGCCTGAGCGGTGCTTACGCCGAGCACGCTAAGCATCGCGGACAGGCTGAACAGCAGGGACAGGGCGGGGCGCAGTGCGGGCATGGCATCCTCCTCGGGTCAGCGGGCCGTATCCTTCTGTGTGATACAAAGTCCCGCAAGTCGATCTGGCTGGATCTTGCAACAGTCAGTCTATAACAGGCATCCCGGCGACGTGCCGGAGACCGGCAGGATAGAGGAGGTGTGCGATGCTGATTCAGGACAAGGTGGTGTGGGACGCTGGTGCGGAAGGCAAGCTCGCCACGCTGGGTGCGCTGGGGCTGGACTGCGTGGCCATCGACCTGCCCGACGGCCCCGGAAAGAACCCGCTGATGGATTTCTCCACACCGGACGCGGCCACCAGGACGGTTCTCGCCATCAAGGCCAGGGTGGCTGCCCATGGCATGCAATTGAAGACGGTGCAGGCGACCAATGGCTTCGAGAAGATCAAGCGCGGCCTGCCGGGGCGCGATGAGCAGATCGCCTGGGTGTTGAATGCCCTCCACGCCATGGGCGAGGCAGGCGTGCCGGTGATGGCCTACAACTTCAAGCTGCTGCTGTCGAAGTACCTGCGCTCGGCACCCGCCCGCGGGCGTGGCGGTGCCGAGTACATCGCCTTCGATTACGAGGCCTACCTCAGAAATCCCGCACCGGCGGAGAACCCGCCCATCGGCGAGCAGCAGATGCTGGCCAATCTTCGCTACTACCTCGCCGCCATCATCCCCGCTGCAGAAAAGGCGGGCGTGCGCCTGGCGATGCATCCGGATGATCCACCCATGCCCCGCGGCCTGCCGCCGCTGGCCGGAGCGGCGCACATCGCCTCCAGCTTCGATGACTACCGGCGCATCTTTGACCTGGTGCCTTCAAGGTCCAACGGCATGCTGTTCTGCCAGGGCTGCGTGAAGGAGATGCAAGGCGTGGATGTGTATGAGGGCATCCGCGAGATGGGCGCCATCGACAAGATCGTGATGGTGCATTTCCGTAATGTGCGTGGATCCTTCCCGAAGTTCGAGGAGACCTTCGTCGACAATGGCGAGGTGGACATGTTCCGGGCCATGCAGGCCTATCGCGACATCGGCTTCAAGGGGCCTTTCTCGCTGGACCACTCACCGCATTTCCCCGGCGAGGACATCGCCAATCAGGCCTTCGTGATCGGCTACATGCGTGCGCTGATCCAGGCCGCGTATCGCTGAAGTGGCAGGCGTGCAAGCGATCTGAACAGGAGGAGGCAAGGATGACCCAACTCGTCTTCATACACGGCCCCGGCGCCGGCGGGTGTGGTGCGGCCTGGACACATCAGCTGGCGCATTTTCCCGGCAGCCTGGCGCCGACCCTGCCGGGCAATCTCGAAGGGCGGCATTGCGCCAGCGTCGAGCGCTACACCGAATGGCTGCGCGGCTGGCTGTGGGCGCAGGGCCGGCAGCACGAGCTGGTGATGATGGGCTACACGCTGGGCTCGGCCATCGCGCTGCAGTACGCGCTCGATTATCCGGATGAAGTGAAGGGCCTCATTCTCACCTCGATCGAATCACGACCACGCGCGGACCAGAGCGCATTCCGCGCCCGGCAGGAGAAGCGCTTGCAGGCGGCTTCAGGCGATGCGGCTGCCTTCGATGCCTGGGTGGATTTCCAGCAGCATCATCTGATGTGGGTGGAGCCGGGGCTGCGCGCGGAACTGGTCGACTGGCATCGCAAAGTTGGTCCGCGCTCGCAGTACGAAAGCCTGGAGGCCTACTGTCGTTTCGATGTGCATGCACGCCTGCCCGAACTGAGGGCGAAGTTGCTGCTCATCCGCGGTGATGATGATCCCGGTGATGCCCCGCAGGGCGAGCAGTTGATCCACCAGGCGGTGCCCGGTTCGCAGCTGATCCGCCTGAAGCAATCCGGCCACTTCCCGGCCACCGAGCGGCCGCAGGAAGTGAATCCCATCATCGAAGCCTTTCTCGCCAGCCTGCAGTGAGCCAGGCGGTGTAGCTGCCGTTACTGTATGTGCTGCTTCCGCGGGGGCTACGCCGATTTTTTGGGGGGCAGCGATGTTTACCCCCCTTGTCAAAGGTTCTTCGTCAATTTCCGGGGACTCAAGGGTATGGAGGCTAAACGGCAAGCACTGCTATCTTGATGTTGCGAGACATTGAGAAGCAGGAGGCAAGCCGTTGGC
>CAIPGJ010001001.1 GCA_903864555.1 uncultured Pseudomonadota bacterium
AGGTGCGGCGTGACAGGGTCATGTGACACTCCATGGGTTCAGTGGAAGCTCAGTCTACGGCATGGCCGACGGCACGATCAACGCGATCAAGGATGGGCGGGTTCGGCAAGCGTGACAATCGCCGTCCGTCAGCGTCGGTCGATGGGACCGGGTGGTTTCGCTGGACAAATCGACGCCAAATACGTACAGTAAAACGTACATATATTGAGAGGCACACATGGATGCCATTACCTACACCACTGTTCGCGCGAACCTCGCCAGCGCCATGGATCGCGTTTGCGAAGATCACGAGCCGCTGATCATCACCCGCAATGGGGCGCAGTCCGTTGTGATGCTGTCGCTGGAGGATTACAAGGCACTGGAGGAAACCGCCTATCTGCTGCGCACCCCGGCCAATGCCAGGCGCCTGCTCACCGCTGCTGCTCAACTGAATGCGAGGAAAGGGGTTGAGCGGAAGCTGGTGAAGTGAAATTGATTTTTGCCGATGAGGCCTGGGAGGACTACCTGTACTGGCAAAAGCAGGATAGGCGCATGGTCGAGCGAATCAACAAGCTGATTCAGGAAACGCAGCGCGACCCCTTCGCCGGCATTGGCAAACCTGAACCCTTGAAACACGCCTTGTCAGGGTTCTGGTCACGCCGCCTCACAGATGAGCATCGCATGGTGTACCGCAGGGATGACGATGCGCTGATGATCGCGCAGTTGCGCTTCCATTACTGAGGCCGTCGACACATATCCAGGGGCCCTGACGTGCAGGCGCCAGGTCAGGGCAGGGGGGGGCGATCGCCGCGGGATGACATGTCACGGGGCTATCCCATGCACGACCCATCCCCGCCACGTCGCCGGCACCGACTACCTGAGTGCCGCCAGGGCATTCTCGTCGCCCGCGAACGTCTGCCGCAGTTCCTCGCGCCGGCGTTCGGCCTGGGCAGGGTCGCAGGCGCGTACTTCCTGGTTGTCCAGGTGCAGGCCGGGCGGCGCGGTGAGGGGCTTGCGCCCGGCGCAGGCGGCGCGGCGCGCGAGCCAGCTGCGCACATCCTGCGGCAGGGACTTGTCCTGCTGGCTGGAGGCCTGCATGAAACGCTCGGTGAAGCTTTCGTGCTGGCTGAAACAATCGAAACTGCCCGGGTTCCAGGTGGTGGCCGTGCCATCCTGGTACAGGCACACAGTGAACTTCGCGGCGCCGGGGTTCTGCGACTGTGCCGCGGCCAGGCTGTCGTAGAAATGGATGGCGATGTCCTCGGTGTTCAGGTTCGAGCGCGGGTCATGCCGTTCCAGCAGGGGCGCTGCCGTCTGGCGGAAGGCCTCCGACCCCGGCGGCAGCTTCGAGTAATAGAAGGCCACCTCGTCGCCGCGGGTCAGCGTGTCGTGCGAGCCCGCATAAACGAAGGGGTTCTGCTGGCGCGGGTCTGCTTTCAGCGATGCCACCGCATAGGCCGCGGGGATGAACAGCGCCATGACCAGCGACACTGCCCATTCCCTGGTGCCCTCCGGCCAGCGGCCGCCCAGCAGGCCGACAAAAAGCTGTGCGAGCACGCAGTCGGTGAGGATGAACAGACCCAGCGGTTGTTCCTGCCAGAAACGGCCGCCCTGCATGTCCGTCGACAGGGCGAGCTGCAGCTTGTCCAGGTCCAGCAGCGTGACGATGCCCGCCAGCGCGCCCGCCAGCAGGATGCCCCGCACGTGTCCGGCCAGTGGGCCGTCCCAGGGCTGCGTGAAGAGCAGCAGCGTTACCAGCGCAAAAGAGGGAACGTGCAGCACCCCGCCGGCCACCGGGATGGGGATCAGATAGTCGGCCACCGCGCTGCCCGACCCCCACACGCCCTTCCAGCCCAGCGCACCGGCGATGAGGGCGGGGAGGATCCAGGCGACGATGATCCAGAGTACAAAAAAGAATTTGCGGTTCATAGTGGCTCCTGACTTATTGCACCCAAAGAGCCCCAGACGCCGTGTGTGGACATGAACGGCGTTGCCGTCCGGTATGGTGCTGAACCGAGCCGCAAGAGGCCCAATGTGAAATCAGTACTCGAAGAGGCGATTGCAAAGTCGCCTCTGTTTTCTGCAAACCTTCAATCCACCACCGATTCAAGCGCTTGTCCGTCACTTCATCTCCCTCCGACTTGGCTGAATACACGAAACAGCACCCCAATGAGGGGCCACTATACGACGTTCATTCCGGATGCGGGATCACTTAGAGTGCCTAGGGTCTGTTCACATTCAGCACGCATCTCGCGCGATGAATGTGAACAGACCCTAACAATGCGAGGGGACACATCCCCTCGCGCTCCCCTGAGTCAGGGCGCCTGACGGCAATTCTGTTAGGCGCTCTTAAATAGTGAGGGGGGCGAGTGATAACAATACTCACCGATATCCAATGATGAAGCGATGAGCGAGCAATCGCACGTACGCCCATGCAAGAAATCTGTTGGCTATATCCGTCAGTTGCAATACCTGGTTGCGCAGGGCTTTATGTCTCTAGCAGTTTGTTGAATTTATCCCGTGATTGGGTAAACGGGGATAAGGGTGAA
>CAIPGJ010001002.1 GCA_903864555.1 uncultured Pseudomonadota bacterium
CAAAACCTGTGACATCAAGGACCCGACGCAGAACATCGTCTGGGTGGTGCCCGAGGGTGGCGGCGGGCCGAACTATCCCAATATGTAAACCTTCGCCATACAAAAAAAGGCCGCTTTGCGGCCTTTTTTTCGTGTCCGGCTGCCTGGATGGCTTTGCCGGCAATGACACCAGACCAAACCCGGTGTCCCAACTACGACCGGGTTTCCATCAACCTAGATGGCCTCCTTGATGCTGTCGGGCAGATCACGTGCCGCGCTCAGCGTCCACTCCGGCGGACGTTTCTCAAGGAAGGAGCGTATGCCTTCCTTGGCATCCGGCGCGCTGCCGGCCCAGGCAAACAGGCGCGACTCCTTGTTGCGCGTCTTCTCATAGGTCGAACCAAGGCCCTCCCACAACAGGCGCTTGGTCATGGCCACCGAGGCCGGTGCAGTGCTGGCGAATTCCTTCGCCCGCGTCATCGCCAGCTCGAGCAGTTGCTCCTGCGGCACGGCCTTGTGCGCAAGGCCCAGCGCCACTGCCTCGATGCCATTGATCATGCGCCCTGACATGAGCAGATCGGAAGCGGCAGAGAAGCCGACGATGCGCGGCAACAGAAAATGGGAGCCCAGCTCGCCGATCAGGCCGCGCTTGGGGAAAATGAAGGAGATCCGCGCATCCTCGGCGACAAAACGCATGTCGCACAGCAGTGGATAGGTGATGCCCACACCCACCGCCGGGCCGTGTATGGCCGCAATCACCGGCTTGGCGATTTCATAAGGCAGGGTGTATTCGGCATTGCGTGCGGCCTGCTCCTCGTCGCTGAGGGAGGCGCGGGCAAAGGTCTTGTCCGAGCCGGGCTTGAGGTCCATGCCGGCGCAGAAGGCGCGGCCGGCACCGCAGATCACCACCGAGCGCACGCCATCATCGGCATTGGCGGCACGTAGGGCCGCCGTCATGTCGTTGCGTACTTCGGGACTCCAGGCGTTGAGCTTTTCCGGGCGGTTGAAGGTAATCTTCGCGACGCGGTCGATCACCTCATACAGTATGGTCTCGTAAGCCATCATTGCTCCTGATAATAATTAGTTATTCTTGCTAATAAACACCGATATCTACATCTGGAATTGATCACTTTCAAGATCAAGAACGCCGCTGGCGCCCTCGATCACGCTGTCACGCAGGCCGCCGGCACGGGTCAGGATGTGGTCGGCATAAAAGCGTGCCGTCACCCGTTTGGCCAGGAGGAAGGAGCGATCCGCTGCCGGCGTACCGGCCTCCGCCACTTTCCGCCGCGCCACCAGCGCCGCGCGCATCAACTGCCAGCCACCGGCGACGATGCCGGTGAGCATGAGAAAGGGCACCGAACCGGCATGCGCAGCCGGCAGGTCACGCGCGTATGTTGCCGCAATCCAATCGACACAATCCGACCAGGCCGTGACCGCCGCGGAGAATCGCCGGGCCATGGCTTGCAGGGCCTCGTCATCGGCCTGTTCGAGTTCCGCCTGCGTCTCACGCATCAGCGCCACCACAGCCCTGGCCACGGCACCGCCATCGCGGGCGATCTTGCGCCCGATGAGGTCATTGGCCTGGATGGCCGTGGTGCCCTCGTAAATGGCGGTGATGCGGGCATCGCGCAAGTACTGAGCAGCGCCCGTTTCCTCGATGTAGCCAGTGCCACCATGCACCTGGACGCCGGCCGAAGCCACGTCGATCGATGTTTCAGTGCTCCAGCCCTTGACCACCGGAATCATCAGCTCGACGAAGGCCTGCTGGCGCTTGCGCTCACCCGCATCCGGATGCAAGCGCGCCGCATCCGAGGCCGCAGCCACCACATAGGCCAGCGCCCGCATGGCTTCGGTCTGCGCCTTCATGCCCATCAGCAGACGTCGCACATCCGGATGGTGGATGATGGTGACCGCCTGGCCTTTGCCACCACCGGCGAGGTCCCGCCCCTGCACTCGCTCATTCGCATACGCCAGCGCGTGCTGGAAAGCGCGTTCCGACAGGGCCAGGCCTTCCAGGCCCACAGCGAAACGCGCAGCATTCATCATGATGAACATGTACTCGAGGCCGCGATTCTCCTGACCCAGCAGGTAAGCCACGGCCCCCTGCCCCACTTCGCTGACACCCGCGGCCCCGCTGCCATACTGCATCACGGCAGTCGGACTGGCGTGTATGCCCAGTTTGTTCTCCACGGAGGCGCAGAACACGTCATTGCGCGCGCCCAGGCTGCCATCGGCCTTGACCAGGTACTTGGGCACGATGAATAGCGATATGCCGCGCACACCCTCGGGAGCCCCCGGCGTGCGTGCCAGCACCAGATGGATGATGTTCTCGGTCAGGTCCTGCTCACCATAGGTGATGAAAATCTTCTGGCCGTGGATGCGGTAATGCACACCCAGTTCGGGATCCTGCGCCGGCTCGGCGCGCGTGCGCAGCAGCGCCAGGTCGGAACCGGCCTGGGGCTCGGTCAGGTTCATGGTGCCCGACCATTTGCCCTCCACCATCTTCGGCAGGTAGGTCTGCTTCTGCGACTCGGTGCCGGTCAGCAGCAGCGCCTCCACGGCACCAGCCGTGAGCAGAGGGCACAGCGAGAAAGCCATGTTGGCCGACTTCCACATTTCCATGACCGGCGTGGCCACCAGCTTGGGCAGCCCCTGTCCGCCGAACTCGGCCGGAAACTGCAGTGCATTCCAGCCGCCGGCGACGAACTGTTCATAGGCCTGCCTGAAACCCTCCGGGGTGCTCACCTTGCCGCCATCGTGCCAGCGCGCACCTTCGACATCGCCGCTGAGGTTCAGGGGTGCCAGCACTTCCCGGGAAAACCGCGCATTCTCCTCGAGCACCTGCATCACCAGTTCGACGCCCACGTCCTGGCAGCCGGGGAGTTGCGACAGGGCCGGCAGTCCGGCCAGTTCAGTCAGGACGAACTGCATGTCCCGCAGCGGGGCTGCATAGTCGCTCATGTCATGTCCTCCAAATGAAAAAAGCCGCAGAGGCTGACGCCCGCTGCGGCTTTCCGGCATCGACCCTGCTTACTTCAGCCGAGTTCCTTGACCAGTTCCGGAACGATCTGGAACAGGTCTCCGACGATGCCGTAGTCAGCCACTTCGAAGATCGGCGCTTCAGCATCCTTGTTGATGGCGATGATGACGCGGCTGTCCTTCATGCCGGCCAGATGCTGGATGGCACCGGAGATGCCCACCGCGATGTACAGCTCAGGGGCCACGATCTTGCCGGTCTGTCCGACCTGCCAGTCATTGGGCACGAAGCCGGCATCCACGGCCGCACGGGAAGCACCCATGGCGGCACCCAGACGGTCAGCCAGGGGCTCGAGGATCTTGAAGGCTTCACCGGA
Organism: uncultured Pseudomonadota bacterium; assembly: GCA_903864555.1. The sequence goes on from CAIPGJ010001002.1 coordinate 3,336, forward strand.
ACCCATGCCACGGCCACCGGAGACGATCACCTTGGCAGCGGTCAGTTCCGGACGGTCGGACTTGGTCAGGTCGCGGCCTATCATCTGGGAGAGGCCGGCATCGGGCGTTGCTGCCACGGCTTCCACGGTAGCCGAACCCCCGGTACGGGCAGCGGCGTCAAAGCCGGTCGATCGCACCGTGATGACCTTGATCTTGTCCTTGCTCTGCACCGTTGCCATGGCATTGCCGGCATAGATCGGGCGCACGAAGGTGTCGGGCGAGACCACCGAGATGATTTCCGAGATCTGCGCCACGTCCAGCAGCGCGGCGACGCGCGGGGCGACGCTCTTGCCGTTGGCCGTTGCCGGCGCCAGGATGTGGCTGTAGCCGGAGGCGATGCTCACCACCAGCGTGGCCAGGTTCTCGGCCAGGGCGTCCTTGTAGTAAGGGGCGTCCGACACCAGCACCTTGCTCACGCCGGCCACCGCGGCAGCCGACTTGGCCGCCTCGTCGCAGCCGCTGCCGGCCACCAGCACCACCACGTCGCCGCCCATCTGGGTGGCAGCAGCGATGGCATTCAGCGTCGCGTTCTTCAGCGCCGCATTGTCATGATCCGCAATAACCAGAACGCTCATTCGATCACCTTTGCTTCGTTTCTCATCTTGTTCACCAGGGTTGCCACGTCGGGCACCTTCTGACCACCCTTGCGCTTGGGCGGCTCTTCAACCTTGATCGTCACCAGGCGCGGCGTCACGTCCACACCCAGCGCGTCGGGCTTGAGCACTTCCATGGGCTTTTTCTTCGCCTTCATGATGTTGGGCAGCGTCACGTAACGCGGCTCGTTCAGGCGCAGGTCGGAGGTGATCACCGCCGGCATCTTCAGGACCACGGTTTCCAGGCCGCCATCCACCTCGCGCACCACGTTCAGCTTGTCACCCTCGAGCTTCACCTTGTTGGCGAAGGTGGCCTGGGACCATCCCAGCAGGGCCGACAGCATCTGGCCGGTCTGGTTGCAGTCGTCATCGATGGCCTGCTTGCCAACGATGATGATCTGCGGACCTTCCTTGTCGGCGATGGCCTTGATCAGCTTGGCCACGGCCAGCGGCTGCAATTCCACGTCGGTCTCCACCAGCACGGCGCGATCGGCGCCCATGGCCAGGGCCGTGCGCAGGGTTTCCTGGCAGGCCATGGGGCCGCAGGACACCACAATCACTTCGGTAGCCACGCCGGCCTCACGCAGGCGCAGGCCTTCTTCAACCGAGATTTCATCAAAGGGGTTCATGGACATCTTGACGTTGGCCGTCTCGACGCCGGAGCCATCGCTCTTGACCCGCACCTTCACGTTGTAATCAACCACCCGCTTGACGGGAACCAGTACTTTCATCGCTTTTCGCTCTAGTGGTGGGAAAACCATGGATTATACGGGAAACAGGGGCCAAATCCCCTGGTTCCCTTGCCAAACAGGCACTTGAATCGCATAGGCCTCTCCGCCACTTCGGGTCAATCGCGGGATGTTTGGCCCGGCCGAAACCGTGCCGGCATCCGGCTCGACCGGTCAAGCTGGTTTGGCGGCCTTCAGCCAGGCGCATTTGCCGCCTGACTCCTTGTCGATACCAGCCAGCACCTTGTCGTGGGCCGCAATCTCCTCGGCGCTGGCCGGCAGCACTTTCAGCCTGACCTGTGCCGCTGCAGGCACAACCGGTGCGCCTGCAGCACCGGCCTGGGCAGATTCGGAGGCAGTACTGCGGCTATCGCCACCGGCATCCATGCCGATGGCCAGGCTGTCCTGCCCGCGAGTCATGGCGAGAAAAACCTCGGCCAGTAGTTCGGCATCCAGCAGGGCCCCATGCAGGGTGCGGTGCTTGTTGTTGACCTCGTAGCGCTCGCACAGGGCATCGAGGGAGTTACGCTTGCCCGGATGCAGCTCACGGGCCAGCTTCAGGGTATCGGTGACAGTGACGCCATGGTCGGCCATGCGCCCCAGCTTGAGACGGGCCAGCTCGGCATCCAGGAACTCCATGTCGAAGGCGGCGTTGTGAATCACCAGTTCGGCATCCCGGACATACTCCAGGAACTCGCTGGCAATATCGGCAAAGCGCGATTTGTCGGCGAGGAACTCGTCGCTGATGCCGTGAACCGCCTTGGCACCTTCCTCGATGGCCTTGTCCGGATTCAGGTAGCGGTGCCAGTTGTTGCCCGTAAAGCGGCGATTGACCATTTCCAGGCAGCCGACCTCGATGATGCGGTCGCCCAGGCGGGCATTCAGCCCCGTCGTCTCCGTATCCAGGATGATCTGACGCATCCCTCCCCCTTCCTTGTTCTATCTGCCTAACTGCGAATGCCTATCGACGTCAGCCCGTGCCTGGCCGGGACATGACTCAGGCCGCACCCAGAAACCCCGCCACGCCGCGATTGGCCAATTGGTCGGCCCGCTCGTTCTCGGGATGTCCGGCATGTCCGCGCACCCAATGCCAGGTGACGCGGTGGCCCGCCGCCAGGGTGTCCAGGCGCTGCCACAGGTCGACATTCTTGACCGGTTTCTTGTCAGCGGTTTTCCAGCCGCGCCGTTTCCAGCTGGTAATCCACTCGGCAATGCCCTTCTGCACATACTGGGAGTCGGTATAGACCTCGATCTGGCAGGCCCGGTTGATGGATTCCAGCGCCTTGATCACCGCCAGCAGCTCCATGCGGTTGTTGGTGGTATTGCCCTCGCCACCGAACAACTCCCGTTCGTGGCCGTTCCATTTGAGCAGCGCCCCCCAGCCACCGGGACCGGGATTGCCCTTGCAAGCGCCGTCGCTGTAGATACGCACGGCGGTCACGCCGGCATCCATGATGTCTTCTGCCATACAGGTAAAGCCTTCAGGTTACGGTGACGGGATGAGGAATTCAGCGCCGGTTCATCGGCCGGACATGGATGACATTGTCACGCCGGGCCACCTGCACCAATGCCGGGCGCTTCATGGCGGCCTCGCGCCAGGCGGGCTGGACACGCCGAATACCCATGGTCCGCTTGATGGCCCGCACGACATAGACCGCCCCGGCAATCGGCCACCAGCGGTCCCCCGCCTTCTCCAGGAAACGGTATCGCTCCAGCCAGCCAGCCTGTGCCACCGGCGGCGCATAACAGCCAAAGCGACCACCATTGACTTCGAATCCGAGCAGGGCCAGCCAGTCCTTCAGGCGCAGCAGGCCGATGAAGCGCCCGCACCAAGGGTACTCCTGGCTGTCTCGCCAGCCCATTGTCGCGCCCGTCATGCGTTTCATGCCCCACAGTGACAGCGGATTGAAGCCGGAGATGACAATCTGGCCATCGGGTCGCAGCACGCGATCGGCCTCACGCAGGATCTGGTGCGGATGGGCAGAAAATTCAAGGACATGCGGGAGCACCACCAGATCCATGCTGTGCGAGGCCAGCGGCAGATGGGTGGGATCGGCCTTGAGGCTGCACCCACCTTCCCGGCCCGCATGAATACGCAAGGGGATGCGGTTTTCACGCAGGAAATCCTGCCCGGGCAACCCCACCTGCACGGCATGAAAACCGAATATGTCATCCACGGCATTGTCGAACTGGCGCTGCTCCCATTCACGGACGTAGCGCCCCCGCGGCGTGTCATACCAGTCATCCAGGGCCTGGGCGGTGGGCAAGCCGGGCATCTGACCACCGGGCGATGCGCCTGGTTGGTCCTTGCCGGATTCGGGTTGGTGCTGCCTGTCGGGCATGGGATTCCACTGCTCGGGTACTTGCCGCCATTATGGCCGAAAAGGCCGTCTTACCTGCCTGCTGAATCCGCAACGCGGGTGCACAGCCCGCCCTACACACAGTCGGCCACATATTTCAAGCAACAATGAAAAATTCCCTTCAAAATCGATGACTTCCTTGCTCTGTCCGGCGGCTGCGTTTACCATTCCGGCCATCTTATGACAGGGAGGCTAGGAGTAATCGTGGCCTATCACCCCCGGTCCCTGAATACCCTTGGCGCTGCAGCGCTGGCCCTGCTCGCAGGCTGCAGCACTGCCCCGGTGAATCAGGTGACAAACCCGCCCCAGACTGCAGCAACCGACGCCACGGCGCCGGTGCTGTTTTCTCCATTTGGCTTGCCAGAGGCGCCGCCAACCGCCGGCGTTCCGGCCGCAGCGGCGCCGGCCGTCCCACGCTTGGCGCCGCCCCAGACCACCCTGCGCGCCTCAGCGCGCCTGGATTTTCCGCCGCCAGGCCGAGCCTTCCCGCCCCTCCCGGCCGTGGAGATCAGGGACACCCTGCCAGTGCCGAGAGTCATTGACCTCATTACCCCCCAGGACGACCTCTGGGACCGCATTCGCTACGGCTTTGCCATGCCGAACCTGACCAGCCCGCTGGTCGTCGACCGGCAGATCTGGTACGCCAGCCGGCCCAGCGACATCAAGCGCATCGTCGAGCGCAGCCGCCGCTACCTCTATCACATCGTCCACGAGCTGGAAAAACGCGGCATGCCCACGGAACTGGCGCTGCTACCCATGGTTGAAAGCGCCTTCAACCCCATGGCTTATTCGAGTGCCCACGCCGCCGGCCTGTGGCAGTTCATACCCTCCACCGGCAAGAGCTACAACCTGCAACAGAACTGGTGGTACGACGCGCGCCGCGACATCATTGCCTCGACCAATGCAGCGCTCGACTACCTGCAGTTCCTCTATGGCATGCACGGGGATTGGCATCTGGCACTGGCCTCCTACAACTGGGGCGAGAACGCAGTTGGCCGGGCCATAGAACGCAACCGCGCAAAAGGCATGCCCACCGATTACCTCAGCCTGACCATGCCGCAGGAGACCCGCTACTACGTGCCCAAGCTCCAGGCCCTGAAAAACATCATCGCCAATCCGGGCGGCTTCAACATCAGCCTGGACGCCATCCCCAACGAGCCCTACTTCGTCACGGTCACCATCAAGGACATGGACATCCGGGTGGCCGCCAAGCTGGCCGAGATGCCGATCGAGGAACTGATCGCGCTCAATCCGGCACACAACCGGCCGGTCATCACCCACGGGGATACCCTGGTTTTGCCTGCAGACCGGGCCGAAATCTTCCAGACCAATCTGGAGAACCACGACAAGCCGCTGGTGAGCTGGCAGCGCTACACACTGCAGCAAGGCGACAAGCTGGACAAGCTGGCGAACCACCACGGCATCGCCCTGGCCAAGCTGAAACAGGCCAATGGCATAGGCGCCACGACCAAGGTCGGTCCCGGTTTCCAGTTGCTGCTGCCGGTGAAGGGCATGGCCGGTGCCCTGGAGCCGCTGCCCGCCCTGTTCACACCGCCACGCCAGGCCGCCGAGCGCCAGGTCCAGACCCGCACGGTAGTCCGCCGCAGCACCCACATCGTCGCCAAGGGCGAGACCCTCGCATCGATCGCCGATCGCTACGACATCAGCGTGGACCGGCTGCGCCAGATGAACAACATCGGACGCCTGGCCGCCGGCCAGAAGCTCACCATCGAACGTGCCGTGGCAGTGCAATCCGTCGCACCCGCGGCCAGCTCACGACGCGCGCCGACGGCGAAAGCCGCGAGCAAGGCCGTCAAGCCTGCTGCACGCCCTGCCGCCAAGCCGGGCGCAGCCCGCAAGGCTGCGCCGACCAAGCCGGATCCGAAACGCAAGGTGCGCAGCTGATCTACGGCTGAGTCTGACTGAGGGGAGCGCGAGGGGATGTGTCCCCTCGCATTGTTAGGCACGCTCAATCCCCGCGCCGATGTGCCAGGCGAGGATCCATGGCATCCCGCAGGGCATCGGTCAGCAGGCTGAAGGCCGTCACCAGCAAACCCATGGCCACGGTGGCCGCCGCCAGTTGCCACCAGTTGCCCAGCAGCACCTCGCTCTGCGACTCATTGAGCATGCTGCCCCATGAAACATCGTCGATGGCCACCCCGAAACCAAGAAAGCTCAGCACCACTTCCGATTTCATGAAGGACACCACGTGGAGGGACAACTGCACCAGCACGACGTGGCTGATGTTGGGCAGGATATGGCCGAACATGCGCCGGGCATGCGATGCACCCAGTGACTCGGCAGCCCTCACGTACTCTCGCACCCGCTGCTTCATGTATTCCGCCCGCACCAGCCGGAAGATGCCCGTCCAGCCGGTCAGCCCGAGGATCAGCACCACCGTCATGGTCCCCTTCTGGTTCAGCACAGCGGCAATGGCAAGGATCAGCATCAGGTAGGGCATCGAGGTGAGCACGCTGTAGAACCAGTTCAACGCGTCATCAATCCGGCCTCCCCAGTAGCCCGCCAGTGCCCCCAGCAAGGTGCCGATGAACACCGCCACCAGGGCAGCCGACACCCCGACCCACAGCGAGGTCTGCGTCCCCTTGAGCACCTTGGCCAGGACATCCCGGCCCCAGCGATCCGCTCCCAGCGGCAGCCAGCTCTCCGCGCCCTGCACACTGCCCGCCACCACGGTCTGCGCCGCGATCTCCGCCAGGACGCCGGCCAGCGGATCCGGAATCGCACTGGGGTCAGCCACCGCCGAGGGATCCACGACCGCCTGCACCGGGGGCAGGTGCCGGCCGGGCGGTGCATTCGACGGCGCCTTCACCTCGGCCCAGTCCGCGGCGATCCAGCTCACCGCAGTCCCCAGTGTCAGAAGAAAGAAGGCCGCCACGATGACCAGCGAGGCCATACCCACCGCATCGCGGCGCAAGCGCAGCCAGGCGAGTTGTCCCAGCCCGGTCCGGGGCGGCAGGCGTGGAACGGCGTCCGGGGCGACATTGAGGTCGGTGGCGGTGTTCATTCGAGCCTCACCCGTGGATCCAGCGCCCGGTAGACCAGGTCGGTGATAATGTTCACCGCAATGGTGGCCATGGCGATGTAGACCGTTACCGCCTTGATCACCGGGAAGTCGCTGCGCTCCACGGCCAGGATGACTTCACGACCGATGCCCGGGATGGAGAAGAAACGCTCGATCAGGAAGGCGCCGGTCAGCAGCGCCGGCAACTGGATCAGCACATGGGTGATCACCGGAATGCCGGCATTGCGCAGCACATGCACGACCATGATGCGCGCCTCGCCCAGGCCCTTGGCACGTGCAGTGCGCACATAATCCTGGCGGACCTCTTCGAGGAAGAAGCTGCGGTACAGGCGGATGTCCGGCGCCAGCGAAACCAGCACCCCGACCAGCACCGGCAACAGGCTGTAGACCAGCAGGTTCTGCCCCAGGCTGTTGCCCCAGCCCTGCACCGGAAACCACTCCAGCCGGTAACCCAGCAGATATTGCAGGACGATGATGTAGACGAGGATGCTGATGGACTGGCCGGCGGTGCAGGACACCATGACCATGCGGTCGGTGAGCGAACCGCGCAGGCGCGCGGCCAGCATGGCAGCCGCCAGGGCGATGACGGTGGAAATCACCAGCATGGGCAGCAGCACGGTGAGCGACGGCCCCAACCGCGTCGCAAGGATGTTCGCCACCGGCTCGTTGGTGGCCCAGCTCAGTCCGAAATCCCCGGTCAGCATCTGTCGGACGAAGATCCACAACTGCACATACAACGGCTGGTCCACCCCCAGTTGCCGGCGTATGGCCTCCACCTGTTCGGGACTGGAGAACTTGCCAGCGAGCACATAGGCCGGATCGCCCCCCACCCAGTTGAACAGCAGGAACACGAACAGGATGGCACCCAGCAGCGTGGGCACGCTTTGCAATAGCCGCCTGAGGAGATAGGTTTGCATGGTGTGGCCCCTGCCTGTCAGCGTACATCCCGCCGGTTGCTTGCGGCGGCGGCATCGATGTCCAGGTATTTCCACACGGCGGGCATCACCGGATGGGTCTTGTAGCCCACGACATGCGGCTGGGTCAGCACATTGCGATAACGGCTGTCGGTGATGCGCCAGGCCGTGTGCACCTCCATCAGGCGGGTCATGTCCCGGTAGAGGCGATCACGCTCCGAACCGTCAGGCAGCCTGCGTGAACGTTCATATAGTGCGTCGTACTCCGGGGATCGATAACAGGCGCTGTTGCTCTGGCCGGTATTGGGGCCATAGAGCAGCTGCATGAAATTGTCGCCGTCCGGATAGTCGGCGATCCACGAGGACATGCGCATCATCAGGCGGCACTGCTTCTGCTGCTTGATCAGTTCCGCAAAGTGGTCCTTGTGGATGTCCACGCGGATGCCGATCGCATCGAGGGAACGCTTCATCAGTTCGTCGAACTGCCGGTCCCGCTCCGAGGGCATGGAGGAGAAGCGCACCGCCAGCGGTGTGCCATCGGGCTGGCGACGGTAACCGTCACGGCCGCGCGCATAGCCATGGCGGTCGAGCAGCGCATTGGCCGTACGCGGGTCATGGCGCAGGATGCCGCGATAATCCGGAATGTGGCCGGCCACCCCGGGCGGAATGGGGTAAGACGCCTTCACCGCCTGCCCCTTGCGAATGATGGCGATCTGGTCATCGATGCGCCAGGCCAGGGCGATCGCGCGGCGCAATGCGATGCGGGCGGGCGTGAAGCCGCCCAGGGGGTTGACGGCACCGCCTTGTCCCAGCGTGCTGCCGGTATTGAAGTGCAGATAGACGATTTCCGGATCGACACTGCGATGCAGGCGGATGCCACGCTGCGCGAACTCCGCCTTCAGCGTGCCATCGCCATTCAGGAAGCGTGGCGCGACCTCCCACAACTGGTACTCCAGGTCGGTATCGCCGCTGACGAAGGCCAGCCAGCGGCTTTGCGTCTCCTCCATGATGCTGATCTCGACCGCATCGATGGCCGGCACTTTCCGGCCGCGCATGACCGAGACGATCTTTTCATCGAGTGCCAGCGCCTGGGGATCAGTGCCCGCGGAAAAATTCCAGCGCTCGCTGCGATACCCGGGATTGGCGGTGAGCACGATGCGCGAGGAACGCGTGTACTGGCCGAGCATGAAGGCGCCGGTGCCCACCGGATGCGCACCCACCTCGGCACCGTAGGCCTCGACCACCTCCCGTGCGATGCCCCCGGTCAGCGAATGCGCCATGATGTAAGCAAAGCCCAGGTCCGGCTCGCGCAGGCGTATACGCAAGGTGTGGCTGTCCGGCGTTTCCAGCCCGGCCACCGGCGCGTCATAGTCGAAACGCCCCGACTTCGCCGCCTGGGCCGCCAATTCGTCCAAGCCGGCGATGCGCCCCTCGAACAGAAAGGCATAGGGGGAGCGGTTGGCCGGATCCATGAAACGACGGATGGCATAGGCATAGTCGCGTGCCTGCAATTCCCGCGGCCTGCCCTTGAAAGCGGGATCGGGCGTGAAGTGGATCCCACGACGGACACGGAAGGTCCAGGTTCGTCCACCCTCGCCGACCTCGGGCATGGATTCGGCCGTATTGGGCACCAGCCGCGCCGGCCGGGCCAGGTAATCATAGGTGAGCAGCGGCTCGAAAATGGCCTCGATGACCATGCCGGAGTAGTAATCGGAGATGCGCGCCGGGTCGAACCCGGTTTCCGCGGCCTGGAAGGTGATACGCAGCACCTTGCGGACCTCGCCCGGCATGCGGACCTTTTCAGGGGCGGCCGCATGGGCCTGCTGCACACCCAGACCCGTCATGCCCGGCCCCATCATGATCATCGCCAGCCATGGCGCGAGCATCGCCGGTATCAGCGACAGGACCTGCGAAAACCAG